>NZ_JBSKHP010000007.1:0-248731 GCF_057128625.1 Pseudomonas imperatae
CAGTTCAACGACGGCTTGGCGCCTGCCGTTGCCGAGGAAAAACTTAACGCAGTGTCCGGGATCAGTTGACCACTACAATATCACCATGCGAGCTTAGAGGGGTGATCGTTTCGAGGCCTGATTCTAGTCACTTGGTTAAAGCTCAAGAGGCCCGTGCGCTCGTAATGCTGCGTATCAAAAAGTGTTTGAGATGAGTGCTGTCGTACATGCTGGAAATTAAAAAAGCCCCTTGCTGGGGGCTTTTTTAAGTTGGATTGGGTTGTAAGGTGGAAATCAATCCCAGCTCAACGCCCCACCAGTCTGATACTCAATAACCCGAGTCTCAAAGAAGTTCTTCTCCTTCTTCAAGTCCATGATCTCGCTCATCCAAGGGAACGGGTTAGTAGTGCCTGGGTATTCTTCCTTCAAGCCAATCTGCGACAGGCGACGGTTGGCGATGAACTTCAGGTAGTCTTCCATCATCGCCGCGTTCATGCCCAGCACGCCGCGAGGCATGGTGTCACGCGCGTATTCGATTTCCAGCTGGGTGCCCTGCAGAATCATCTGCGAAGCTTCTTCCTTCAGCTCGGCGTCCCACAGGTGCGGGTTTTCGATCTTGATCTGGTTGATCACGTCGATACCGAAGTTCAGGTGCATCGACTCGTCGCGCAGGATGTACTGGAACTGTTCGGCGACGCCGGTCATTTTATTGCGGCGGCCCATGGAGAGGATCTGGGTGAAGCCGCAGTAGAAGAAGATGCCTTCCAGTACGCAGTAGTAGGCGATCAGGTTGCGCAGCAGTTCCTTGTCGGTCTCTGGGGTGCCGGTGTTGAATTCCGGGTCAGAGATGGCGCGGGTGTACTTCAGGCCCCAGGCTGCCTTTTTGGCGACCGATGGGATCTCGTGGTACATGTTGAAGATTTCGCCCTCGTCCATGCCCAGCGATTCGATGCAGTACTGGTAGGCGTGGGTGTGGATCGCCTCTTCGAAGGCCTGGCGCAGGATGTACTGGCGGCACTCCGGGTTGGTGATCAGGCGGTACACGGCCAGGGCCAGGTTGTTGGCAACCAGGGAGTCGGCGGTGCTGAAGAAGCCCAGGTTGCGCATGACGATGCGGCGCTCGTCGTCGGTCAGGCCTTCCGGGTTACGCCAGGTGGCGATGTCGGCGGTCATGTTGACTTCTTGCGGCATCCAGTGGTTTGCGCAGCCGTCCAGGTACTTCTGCCAGGCCCAGTCGTACTTGAACGGTACGAGTTGGTTGAGGTCGGCGCGGCAGTTGATCATGCGCTTTTCGTCAACGGCGACGCGGGCGGCGGAGCCTTCCAGCTCGGCCAGGCCTTCGGCGACGTCGAGCTTGTCGAGGGCGGCCTTGGCGCGGGCTACGGCGGCGGAGTCGTTGGCGGTGACGGCGCGGGCTTCCTGGGCAGCACCGGCACCGGCGCTGTCGAGTTTGTCCATGGCTGCTTCAGCGGCGTGGCCGGCGTTGGCGCCTTTGGCGGGTTGTTCGCCGTCTTCTTTGTCGAATTCGTCCCAGCTCAGCATGGTGATGAAGGCTCCTGCTTGGGTCTGCCCGCGGGCGACCGGATGGATTTTAAGATGAGGTTGCCATTGGCCGTTTAGCGCACGAAGGCTGGACGGCTGGCATTGCTAAATTGTTCGGATTGCCCGGCCGCTACGTTTCGTGGCGACCGCTGCGCATGATCGGAATCAGCAGTGACGCTTGCGGTGAACGGCGGGGTTGAGGCCGAAGTCAGGTATGCAAGTCGTCATGGTTTTTGCCCTGTGTTGGGGGACGCGATTATACGGAATATTGCAGCGTCCGTGTTCATCGTGGCGCAATCAATTCGCTATTTTGGATAGGGCGTCATGGAGCCCTTTGTTTGCAAACGGGTTTTGCCTGAGTAGGCGGGCGAATCGCGTATGTGGTGTTGCTGTGCGTTTGCAGGCACTAAATATAGTGTTTTGGTGGCGGAATCGCAAGGCGGATTTCGGGGTGTTTCCGGGGTGTGTGGCTGTGTGTCGCGGTTGGGTTTTACGTGGGGGCGGGTGGCCTCTTCCCGGGCAGGGCCCGGTCCCACGGGGCTGGTGTTTGCCTGTGGGGGCCAGCGCAGCCTGGCGGCAGCGGCTACAAAAAATCTTCGTCGGCGCCTCCAGTGGTTTGGGTGGGGGGCTTCCGGTATTTGGCCAGGATGGATTCACGGGTGGGGAGGGGCGTTTCTGCGTCTGCCGGCGTGGTGGGGTAGCCTGCCAGACGGAGGCTCGCCAGATAGTTCGAGCGGCGGACCTTGGCGTAGTACGCCTGCTTGGCCTGAAGGGGTATGGCGTGCATGGAGGCCTCCTTTTGATGTCGGTAGTGTAAAGCAGGTGGCGATGCAGAGAACCGCAGGCACAAAAAAGCCAACCCGAAGGTTGGCCTTTTCGTGCTGCTAGCTAAGCCTTATTGGCAAGCTTCGCAATCCGGCTCGTCAATCGCGCAAGCCTTAGGCACTGGCGCTGGGCCCGCTGCCTGTACAGGTGCGCTGTCACCACCGCTCGACACGGCGTTCAGCTTGCCGGTGTTGATGGTCGACTTCTCGGTGCTGGTCGCGGCCAGGGCACGGAGGTAGTAGGTGGTTTTCAGGCCACGGTACCAGGCCATGCGGTAGGTCACGTCCAGTTTCTTGCCCGAGGCGCCGGCGATGTACAGGTTCAGCGACTGAGCCTGGTCGATCCACTTCTGGCGACGGCTGGCGGCGTCGACGATCCACTTGGTTTCCACTTCGAAGGCGGTCGCGTAGAGGTCTTTGAGCTCTTGCGGGATGCGCTCGATCTGCTGCACGGAACCGTCGTAGTACTTCAGGTCGTTGATCATGACCGCGTCCCACAGGCCGCGGGCCTTCAGGTCGCGTACCAGGTACGGGTTGATCACGGTGAATTCGCCCGACAGGTTCGATTTCACGTACAGGTTCTGGTAGGTCGGTTCGATCGACTGCGACACGCCAGTGATGTTGGCGATGGTGGCGGTCGGTGCGATGGCCATGATGTTCGAGTTACGAATGCCTTTCTGCACGCGGGCACGGACCGGGGCCCAGTCCAGCGATTCGTTCAGGTCGACGTCGATGTACTTCTGGCCACGCGCTTCGATCAGGATCTGTTGCGAGTCCAGTGGCAGGATGCCCTTGGACCACAGCGAACCCTGGAAGGTCTCGTAGGCGCCGCGCTCGTCGGCCAGGTCGCAGGAAGCCTGGATGGCGAAGTAGCTCACCGCTTCCATGGACTTGTCGGCGAACTCGACGGCAGCGTCGGAACCGTACGGGATGTGCTGCAGGTACAGCGCGTCCTGGAAGCCCATGATGCCCAGGCCGACTGGACGGTGCTTGAAGTTCGAGTTCTTGGCCTGTGGCACCGAGTAGTAGTTGATGTCGATAACGTTATCGAGCATGCGGACTGCGGTGTTCACGGTGCGCTGCAGCTTGGCGGTGTCCAGCTTGCCGTCGACGATGTGGTTCGGCAGGTTGATGGAGCCCAGGTTGCAGACGGCGATCTCGTCCTTGTTGGTGTTCAGGGTGATCTCGGTGCAGAGGTTCGAGCTGTGGACCACGCCCACGTGCTGCTGCGGCGAACGCAGGTTGCATGGGTCCTTGAAGGTCAACCATGGGTGGCCGGTCTCGAACAACATCGACAGCATCTTGCGCCACAGGTCTTTGGCCTGGATGGTCTTGAACACCTTGATCTTGTTGTACTCGGTCAGGGCTTCGTAGTACTCGTAGCGCTCTTCGAAGGCCTTGCCGGTCAGGTCGTGCAGGTCTGGCACTTCGTTCGGCGAGAACAGGGTCCACTTGCCGTCATCGAAGACGCGCTTCATGAACAGGTCAGGGATCCAGTTGGCGGTGTTCATGTCGTGGGTACGACGACGGTCATCACCGGTGTTCTTGCGCAGTTCGATGAACTCTTCGATGTCCAGGTGCCAGGTTTCCAGGTAGGCACAGACAGCGCCCTTGCGCTTGCCACCCTGGTTCACGGCCACGGCGGTGTCGTTCACCACTTTCAGGAAGGGTACGACGCCCTGGGACTTGCCGTTGGTGCCCTTGATGTACGAACCCAGCGCACGGACCGGAGTCCAGTCGTTGCCCAGGCCGCCGGCGAATTTGGACAGCATGGCGTTGTCGTGGATGGCGTGGTAGATGCCCGACAGGTCATCCGGCACGGTGGTCAGGTAGCAGCTGGACAGCTGTGGACGCAGGGTACCGGCGTTGAACAGGGTCGGGGTCGAGGCCATGTAGTCGAAGGACGACAGCAGGTTGTAGAACTCGATCGCGCGGTCTTCGCGTTGCTTCTCTTCGATCGCCAGGCCCATGGCCACGCGCATGAAGAAGATCTGCGGCAGTTCGAAACGCACGCCATCCTTGTGGATGAAGTAGCGGTCGTACAGGGTTTGCAGGCCCAGGTAGGTGAACTGCTGGTCGCGCTCGTGGTTGATGGCGTTGCCCAGTTTCACCAGGTCGAACTCGGCCAGTACCGGGTTCAGCAGTTCGAACTCGATGCCTTTTGCCACGTAGGCAGGCAGTGCCTTGGCGTACAGGTCGGCCATCTCGTGGTGGGTGGCGCTGTCGGCCACTTCCAGGAAGCCCAGGCCTTCGGCGCGCAGGGTGTCCATCAGCAGGCGGGCGGTCACGAACGAGTAGTTCGGCTCGCGCTCTACCAGGGTACGGGCGGTCATCACCAGGGCGGTGTTGACGTCTTTCAGGGCCACGCCGTCGTACAGGTTCTTCAGGGTTTCGCGCTGGATCAGGTCGCCGTCGACTTCGGCCAGGCCTTCGCACGCTTCGGTGATGATGGTGTTCAGGCGGCCCATGTCCAGCGGCGCCAGGGAGCCGTCGGCCAGGGTGATGCGGATGCTTGGGTGGGCATCGACCGGGGCTTCGGCGGTGGTGCGCACGGCGCGTTCTTTCGAGCGGGCGTCACGGTAGATGACGTAGTCGCGGGCCACTTTCTGCTCGCCGGCACGCATCAGGGCCAGTTCGACCTGGTCCTGGATTTCCTCGATGTGGATGGTGCCGCCCGAAGGCATGCGACGCTTGAAGGTGGCGGTGACTTGTTCGGTCAGGCGCGCCACGGTGTCGTGGATGCGCGACGAGGCGGCAGCGGTGCCGCCTTCAACTGCGAGGAATGCCTTGGTGATGGCGACGGTGATCTTGTCGTCGGTGTAGGCGACGACGGTGCCGTTGCGCTTGATCACGCGCAGTTGGCCCGGCGCGGTGGCGTTCAGGTCCAGGTTGGACTCTGTAGCCTGGGGCGCCTTGCCCGCTGGGTTCTCGCGAGTTGTGTCGGTCTGCATCGGTTTCTCCGGGGTCAGAAATATGTCGAAACGGCCAGGAGTGGTTTTGCAGAGCCATCCCTGGGGGCACACCGGAACGGAAAATATCCAGCCACCGGCCATTGGCCGTGCTGGTACCGTTCGCGGTGATTTAAAAGAGCAAAAAAAAAAGAGGTCAGAGCGTTAAAACAGGCTTGAGATTAGCGTAAAAAATATGGTTGGCAATTTGATGAAAACCCAACATGTAGTGGTTCATCGCGCCGGCGATACAAGATAAGGCCCCTTCGGCAGGATTGCAACAGAGTGTTCTGTGGATAACTTGTGAGTAATTTGTGTAGGAAACGGCGTAGCCCGCGTAGGCCGTGTCTCACGTACCGAAGACCATTTGTCCGGCATTTTCGTGAGGCAAAATAGGCGCTCGGTTTTTTGCGGGCGCGCACCCTAACACAAAAAAACACAGCCACCGACACGTTTTTGGCATGCTGTTGTTTCAAGCGCTCGACGGCTCCCCGCAGCGCCCTTTGGAGTCCCGATGAACCACGACTGGACCACTGGTCCCTACGCCGCTTTCCTACAGGGCCTGTTGCCCATGGACGACTCGAGGCCAGCGCAACCGCTGCACCAGGCCCTGCAGGCGGCCGAGCTGGATGCGGCACTTTTACGCATCTATGGGCAGCCGCTGTTCGATGAGCAGAAGCCGGTGTTGGTTTCCCAATGGTCGAAGTATTTTTTTATGCATTGGTGGCCGGCCATCCTGGTGACGCAGCTGGTGCATGGCTGGTACCTGCCGCTGCAACTGGACCAACTGGGGCTGGTGCTCAACGAGCGTGGCTTGCCGCTGGCGGTGAAGCTGCTGGAGGAGGGCGAGCCGGGCGAGGCCGATGAGTCGCTGGAGCCGGTGGTGCAGGCCAGCCTGCGGCCGTTCATCGAGCGCCTGAGTGCCTATGGCGAGGTGCCGACGGCGGTGCTGTGGGGCAACGCCGGCGATTACCTGGAGCAGGCCACGGTGCGCCTGCAGGCGCTGGGCGTGGCGGTGGGGCCGGCGCTGGCGCTGCTGCATTCGCGCAAGGCGGCGGATGGCCGTGGCAACCCTTTATATGAGCCGGTGCGCTACCTGCCCGATGGCAAGCGCCAGCGGCGCAGTTGCTGCCTGGCGTACAAGGTTGGTTGGGTGGGCCATTGCGAGCATTGCCCGTTGGTTGGCCCGTAGCCGCTGCCGAAGGCTGCGCTGGCCCTGCGCCTCGCTGAAGATCTCCAGGGTTCACACGGCCCAGCGCAGCCTGGCGGCAGCGGCTACGGGATCGGTGTCAGGCTTGTATCGCCACCAGGCTCAGCAGGTGATCGTTCTCCAGCCCGAACTGCCCTTCGATCTCGCGTCCATGGCACCACTGCGCTGACAGGTCCGTCAGCAGGCGCATGCGCACCCTGCCGGCGGCGTCCCACCCCAGCACCTCGGCATGCTCGAAATAGAAGCGCTGGCCGACGATCGGGTAGAGCGCCTTGAACAGGCTTTCCTTGATGGAGAAGGTCAGGGTCACGGTCAGTGACAGCTGGGCCGGGTCCATGCGCGCCAGCTCGCCTGGGGTGAGGATTTCCCCCGCCAGGCGCGCGGCGCGGTCGTCGCCCAGCAGGGTTTCCATGTCCAGGCCCAGGCCTTGCCAAACGCCGCTGCGGGCGACGACGGCGCCGGCCCAGCCGGTGCCGTGGGTGATGGAGCCGCTGATGCCGGCTGGCCAGATGGGCGCGCGGTCCTCGCCGATGGCGGGCACGTGATCGATGTCGGCCAACTGCTGCAGGGCGCTGCGGGCGCACAGGCGGCCGGCGAGGAATTCGGCCTGGCGCTTGGCGACCGAGCGCTGGATGTTGGCGGGCGGCTGGATGCCGGCGCGGACGAAATCGTCGGCGGCCAGGGCCTTGGGGTCGAAGCGGTTGCTGGCCAGCACCACGCCGGGGAGGGCGAAGGGCAGGGGCCAGTGGGCGTGGGGGGCGGTGCAGCAGGCGATGGGCGCGTTCATGGCGGTAGTTTGCCATAAATGTTTACCGCGCAGGTTTGGCGGGACGCGGCCTGCGGCCGCTGCTACAGGCCGCGTCCGGGTCAGCCGAATACCTTCTTCAGGAACGCCTGCATGTCCGCCCAGGATTTCTCGTCGGCGGCCTTGTTGTAGCCAATGTCCGGGCCGCCATGGTCGCCATGGGCCAGGCGGTCGGCGTCGGGGTTGGTGAAGCCATGCTTGGCGCCGGGCTGCACCACGAATTGGTAGTTGACCCCGGCGGTGGACATCTCGGTCTTGAAGTCCGCCACGTCCTTGGGCGTGCTCATGCTGTCCAGCTCGCCGTGCTCCACCAGGATCGGGGTTTTCACGCTGCCCTTGGTGGCCCGGGTCTTGGCCGCCAGGCCGCCGTGGAAGCTCACTACACCGGCCAGGCTTTCACCATGGCGGGCGGCGTTGAGCACCACGGTGCCGCCGAAGCAGTAGCCGATGGCGGCGATTTTCGCCGGGTTGGTCTGCGGCTGCTTTTTAAGCAGTTGCACGCCGGCATCGAAACGGGCACTGGAGACCTGGGCGTTGGCCGAGGCTTCCTGCATGAAGGCCATGGCATCTTTCGGGTGCTCGGTGTTCTTGCCGTCGCCGTACATGTCGATGGCCAGGGCGCTGTAGCCCAGGGCGGCGAGGGCGCGGGCGCGGCCCTTGGCGTAGTCGTTCAGGCCCCACCATTCGTGCACCACCACCACGCCGGGGCGTGGGCCCTGGATGGCATCGTCGTAGGCAAAGTAACCCACCAGCGGCGTGCCATTGAGGTCCTTGTAGTGCAGTTCCTGGGTCTTGATTTCGGCCTGGGCCAGGGTGCTGGCCGCCAGCAGCAGGCACATCAACAGTACACGCATGTTCGTGGCTCCTCGTATAAGCAGTCAGCTCAGCCTAGACCATGGCTGGTTCAGTAAGGGTTCAGCGCTGCCTGACTAAGCTTGTTACAGGTACACTCTTGGCGCCGGGGCTTGTTCGTGCAAGCGCCCGGTGCCGTCATACGGACGAGGTAACACGGCGGCCCGCAAAGCAGGGCACCAACCGGGGAGCACTATGAAACTGCTGGTGGTAGAAGATGAGGCGCTGTTGCGGCACCACTTGTATACCCGCCTGACCGAGAGCGGTCATGTGGTGGAGGCCGTGGCCAATGCAGAGGAAGCCTTGTACCAGGCCTCGCAGTACAATCATGACCTGGCCGTGGTCGACCTGGGCCTGCCCGGCATGGGTGGCCTGGAGCTGATTCGGCGCCTGCGCGCCGACGGCAAGGCCTTCCCGGTGCTGATCCTCACCGCCCGCGGCAACTGGCAGGACAAGGTCGAAGGCCTGGCTACCGGCGCCGATGACTACGTGGTAAAACCCTTCCAGTTCGAAGAGCTGGAAGCGCGCCTCAACGCCCTGCTGCGCCGCTCCAGCGGTTTCATCCAGTCGACCATCGTCGCCGGCCCCCTGCTGCTGGACCTCAACCGCAAGCAGGCGAGCCTGGACGAGCAGCCCCTGGCCCTGACCGCCTACGAATACCGCATTCTCGAATACCTCATGCGTCATCACCAGCAGGTGGTGGCCAAGGACCGCCTGATGGAACAGCTGTACCCGGACGACGACGAGCGCGACCCGAACGTGATCGAAGTGCTGGTGGGCCGCCTGCGCCGCAAGCTGGAAGGCACCAACGGCTTCAAGCCCATCGAGACCGTGCGCGGCCTGGGCTACCTGTTCACCGAGCGGTGTAAATGATTCGATCGCTGCGCGTACGGTTGATGCTGGCGGCCTTCCTGCTGTCGGTGCTGTTCATGATCGGCCTGCTGCCAGCGTTGCAAAGCACCTTCAGCCTGGCGCTGCGCGAGTCCATCGAGCAGCGCCTGGCGTCGGACGTGACCACCCTGATCTCTGCCGCCCGGGTCGAGAACGGCAAGCTGCAGATGCCCGACCTGCTGCCCGACGAGCGCTACAACCTGCCCGACAGCCGCCTGCTGGGCTACATCTACAACCGCGAGGGCGAGCTGGTATGGCGCTCGCGGGCCACCACCGAACAGAGTATCAACTACAAGCCGCGCTATGACGGCATGGGTGCGCAGTTCGCGCACATCCACGAGCCCAATGGCGAGGAGTACTTCGTCTACGACGTGGAGGTGAAGCTGCTGGGCGGCAAGAGCGCGGCTTACAGCATCGTCGCCCTGCAATCGGTGAAGGGCTACAAGATGATTCTCTCGGGCCTGCGCGAGAAGCTCTCGCTGGGCTTCGGCGCCGCGTTGCTGGCCCTGCTGGTGCTGCTGTGGGCCGGCCTGACCTGGGGCCTGCGCGCCCTGCGCCAGCTGAGCCTGGAGCTGGACCAGATCGAATCCGGCCAGCGTGACAGCCTCAGCGAGACCCACCCGCGCGAACTGCTGCGCCTGACCGGCTCGCTGAACCGCCTGCTCAGCAGCGAGCGCGAGCAGCGCGGCCGCTACCGTGATTCCCTGGGCGACCTGGCCCACAGCCTGAAGACGCCCCTGGCGGTGCTGCAGGGCGTGAGCGAGACCATCGCCCAGCGCCCGGAGAACATCGAGCAGGCGCGCATCCTGCAAAGCCAGATCGAGCGCATGAGCCAGCAGATCGGCTACCAGCTGCAGCGCGCCAGCCTGCGCAAGAGTGGCCTGGTGCGCCACCAGGTGCTGCTGATGCCGCTGCTGGACAGCCTCTGCAGCACCCTGGCCAAGGTGTACCGCGACAAGCGCGTGCACGTCAGTTTTCATGTGGCTGACTCGGCCCAGGTGCCGATGGAGGAGGGCGCGCTACTGGAAATGCTCGGCAACCTGCTGGAGAACGCCTACCGCCTGTGCCTGGGCGAGGTGCGGGTGAGCCTGGCCTCTGGCGAGTTCGGCACCCAGCTGAGCATCGAGGACGACGGCCCGGGCGTGCCCGAGAGCCAGCGCGCGCGTATCCTGCAACGGGGTGAGCGGCTGGACCGGCAGAACCCGGGGCAGGGTATTGGCCTGGCGGTGGTCAAGGACATCATCGAAAGCTATGACGCGCAGCTGATCCTGGATGATTCGCCCTTGGGTGGGGCGGCGTTCCGGGTGCGCTTTAAACCGCTCTGAAGTGGGCTATACCTTTAGGTAGGGATAGCCGGTGACGCGGCCTTCGGCCGCTGCTACGGGAATTGCGGGGTGGCTGTGACGCGGCCTTCGGCCGCTGCTACAGGAAATGTGTAGCAGCTGCCGCCAGGCTGCGTCCAGCCGTTACGCAATATTGCGGCGGAAATCCGCCATGTGGCGGAAGTTGTCCCGGGCAAATGGCGGATTTCCGCCAGGCAAGTTCCCCAATAGTGGCTAACATGATGGCACCCAACCCCCACAATCATTGACCGTTCGCCTTGGCGCGCGACCTGGCACGGCCCTTGCGATACAAGTCGCAAGGTCTGCCGCGCGCAGCTCGACAATAAATCCCTCCAGTACAGGAGGGTTCGTGCTTTAGGTGTCGTGTGCATCACAGGAATGGATGCCAGGCGATGCACTTGAGGAACTTGCAATGACGACTCGTCAGCCACTGTACAAATCGCTGTATTTCCAGGTGATCATCGCGATCATCATCGGTATCGCGTTGGGGCACTTCTACCCTGACACCGCGGTAACCCTGAAGCCACTGGGCGACGGGTTCATCAAACTGATCAAAATGGTCATCGCCCCCATCATCTTCTGCACCGTGGTCAGCGGCATCGCCGGCATGGAAAGCATGAAGGCCGTGGGCAAGACCGGTGGCTACGCGCTGCTGTACTTCGAGATCGTCTCCACCATCGCCCTGCTGATCGGCCTGGTCGTGGTCAACGTGGTTGGCCCGGGCAACGGCATGCACATCGACCCCGCCACCCTGGACGCCTCCAAGGTCGCCACCTACGTGGCCGCCGGTAAAGACCAGAGCGTGATCGCGTTCTTCCTGAACATCATCCCCAACACCATCGTCGGCGCCTTCGCCACCGGTGACATCCTGCAAGTGCTGATGTTCGCCGTGCTGTTCGGCTTCGCCCTGCACCGCCTGGGCGCCTATGGCAAGCCGCTGCTGGACCTGATCGACCGGTTCGCCCACGTGATGTTCAACATCATCAGCATGATCATGAAGCTGGCCCCCCTGGGTGCGCTGGGTGCCATGGCCTTCACCATTGGCGCCTACGGCGTGAGCTCGCTGGTGCAGCTCGGCCAGCTGATGATCTGCTTCTACATCACCTGCATCCTGTTCGTGCTGCTGGTGCTGGGCTCGATCGCACGCTTCCACGGTTTCAGCATCATCAAGCTGGTGCGCTATATCCGTGAAGAACTGCTGATCGTGCTGGGTACCTCCTCATCGGAATCGGCCCTGCCGCGCATGCTGGTGAAGCTGGAGCGCCTGGGCGCGCAGAAGTCGGTGGTTGGCCTGGTGATTCCTACCGGCTACTCGTTCAACCTGGACGGCACCGCCATCTACCTGACCATGGCCGCAGTGTTCATCGCCCAGGCCACCGACACGCACATGGACCTGTTCCACCAGCTGACCTTGCTGGCGGTGCTGCTGATCTCCTCCAAGGGCGCCGCCGGCGTTACCGGTAGCGGCTTCATCGTGCTGGCCGCCACCCTGTCGGCCGTTGGCCACCTGCCGGTGGCTGGCCTGGCGCTGATCCTGGGCATCGACCGCTTCATGTCCGAAGCCCGCGCCCTGACCAACCTGGTCGGCAACGCCGTGGCCACCCTGGTGGTTGCCAAGTGGGTAGGCGAGCTGGACGAAGACACCATGAAGGCGCAACTGGCCGCAGGCCCTACCGCCATCGAAGTGGCTGAAGCCCACGAAGCCGTGGCAGTCGACGCTCCGCGTTAAGCGCTGGCGCAAAAGAAAAACCCATCTTCGGATGGGTTTTTTCATGCCTGCGCGTTATTCGACGCGGGTCTCGCCGGTGAACACCAGCGTGTGCCGGCAACGCCTGCATAGGTACCGCCGGCCCTGGCGCACCAGGCTGTGGCGCTGGGCGCTGAACGGGAAGTCGCTGTCGGCGCAGGGGCAGCGGTAGATATAGCGCGTCACCCGCCGGCGCTTGACCTCATAGGTGTGGCAGCGGTTGGGCGGCAGCTCGTACACGCCACGCATGATCAGCTGCCACTCCTCGCCATGGGGCGCGATGCGGTCGCCGAACAGCTGGTGCGCCACCAGGTGGGCCACCTCGTGGGGCACGGTCTGGCGCAGGAAGTCTTCGCTGTTCTCGCGGTACAGCTGCGGGTTGAAGCGCAGCAGGTTCTCGTGCAGGTGGGCAACGCCGGCTTTCTGCCCGCGCAGCTTAAAGCTCACCTGGGGGCGGGCGAAGGAACGTTTGAAGAAGGCTTCGGCTTGCTGGAAACAGGATTCGACGCGGGAATTGAGTACTTCGGGCATGCTAGACGACACTCCATATGTGCCGATTATGCCGCAACCACAAGGGCATGCCGAGCCGCCCGTCGCCGGGCGGCCAGCGCTGTTCAGTTGGTGTAGACCGGGCCTACGCCCAGCCCCCAGATGATCACCGTGAACGCCATGATCGCCACCAGCACCACCAGGCCCACCGCCAGCACCGAGCTTGAGAACAGGAACCCCTCGTCGGCGTGGATGTTCATGAAGGTGGGCAGGCCCACGTACAGCAGGTACACGGTGTAGCAGATGGCGGCGGTGCCTACCATCATGCCCAGCCACAGGTGCGGGTACAGCGCCGCCAGGCCGCCAATGAACAGCGGCGTGGCGGTGTAGGTGGCAAAGGCAATGCAGCGCGCCAGGCTAGGGCTGGCGTCGTAGGTGCGGGCCATCCAGTGAATGAACGCGCCCATCACCGCCACGCCGGCCAGCATGGCGATGTACGACATGATGGTCATCCAGATGGCGCTGTCGAGGGTCAGCATCACCGGCGCCCGGTTGCCGATCACCCAACCCACCTTGGTGGTGCCGATGAACGCCGATATGGGCGGTATCGCCGCCAATATCAGGGTGTGGGTGAGGTACATGTGGCCGATGGATTCTTCTTCGCCACGGATCTGGTGCCATTCTTGATCGGGATGGGTGAACAACCCCACGACGTGATGGATCATGCCAGTCACTCCTACGGTAGTTACAGCCTCACACGGGAGTATAGGGCGCAGATGTCGGCAGTTTTAGAGCAAATCGCGCTGTAGGGGCGGGCTGTAATGACTTTGCAGTATTTGCCTGGGCGGGTGGGTGAGTTGACCAGATACCGTACCCCCGCGCCGTCTTTACAGGTAAAATGCCCGGCTTTTCGTCTCACCACGCGGATTTCAAGCGCCATGGGCACCCTTTCGGTCAACCAGAACAAACTGCAGAAACGCCTTCGCCGGCTGGCGGGCGAAGCCGTCGCCGACTACAACATGATCGAGGACGGTGACAAGGTCATGGTCTGCCTGTCGGGCGGCAAGGACAGCTACACCATGCTCGACGTGCTGCTGCACCTGCAGAAGGTTGCGCCGATCAAGTTCGACATCGTCGCCGTGAACATGGACCAGAAGCAGCCTGGCTTCCCCGAGCACGTGCTGCCGGCCTACCTCAAAGAGCTGGGCGTGGAATACCACATCGTCGAGAAAGACACCTACTCGGTGGTGAAGGAGCTGATTCCGGAAGGCAAGACCACCTGCTCGCTGTGCTCGCGCCTGCGCCGTGGCACCCTGTACACCTTCGCGGACGAGATCGGCGCCACCAAGATGGCCCTGGGGCACCACCGCGACGACATCGTCGAGACCTTCTTCCTGAACATGTTCTTCAACGGCAGCATGAAGGCCATGCCCCCCAAGCTGCGCGCCGACGACGGCCGCAACGTGGTGATCCGCCCGCTGGCGTACTGCAACGAGAAGGACATCCAGGCGTATTCGGACCTGAAGCAGTTCCCGATCATCCCGTGCAACCTGTGCGGCTCCCAGGAGAACCTGCAGCGCCAGGTGGTCAAGGACATGCTGGTGGAGTGGGAGCGCAAGCACCCGGGGCGCACCGAGAGCATCTTCCGCGGCCTGCAGAACGTGGTGCCGTCGCAGCTCGCGGACCGCAACCTGTTCGACTTCGTCAACCTGGCGATCGACGAAAGCGCGCCTTCGCGCGTGTTGAACGTGTTGAATATCTGAGGTTGCTGGACGCGGCCTTCGGCCGCTGCTACACACCCTGTAGCAGCGGCCACAGGCCGCGTCCCGCCGCTACTCCGCCTTAAGCTCGATCACCCGATTACGCCCACCCTCAGCCAGTAGATACGTATTGTCGCCCGTAGGCAGCAACTCCTGCGGCGCCCGCAGGTGCGACAGGATCACCTGCAGCTTGCCATCCGGCGTGCGCAGCCACAGCCGCGCCAGGTGCGTCTGGTCTTCCACTATCCATAGCCCGCGCTTGTCGCACAGGATGAACGTGGGGTTGGTGATGCCGGCCACGTACACCGGGTCCTTGCCCGATTCGTCGAACTGGCGGATCACGCCTTCCTTCTTCACCGTGTACAGCAGCTTGCCACCGGGGCAGAGCTCCACCGACTCGGTCTGCGCCAGCTTGTCGCGCAGCACGGTCAGCGAGCCGTCGGCGGCGTCGTAGCGCATCAGCCGGCCGTCGTCGTGGCGGTCCTCGATGGCGTACAGCTTGTCGCCGTCGGCCTTCAGGCCCTGCACGTCGCGGCCCATGAACAGCTGGGTGACCTTGCCGTCCTTGAGCAACTGCACTGGCTTGTTGTCGAACTCCTGGCTGAAGGCGTGGCCACCCAGGAAGGGTGCCAGGCCGTCGGGCTTGGTCAGGCCGTCGACAATCACCGTGCGGGTGCCGTCCGGGGCGATACTGCTCAGGCGGCCCTTGTCGTCACGCAGTTCCTCGGTGACCAACACGTTGGCGCCGTCCAGGCCCAGGCCCGCGGCCTTCTCGACCTTGTCGTAGACCAGGCGCGTGCTCCAGCCGGAGGCGGCCTGCACCGGCCAGTAATGCTGCCAGCCCAGAAAACCCAGTGCCCCGACAACGGGGACGGCGGCCAGCAACAACAGCGGTTTGAGTTTCATCAGCGTTCCATGCGGTTAGTGATTGACGGTGTAGGCCAGCATTGCCGACAGCTGGCACATGGGGCGCCCGCTCTCGGCCTGCCATTGGTTGAACACTTCCTGGACCTTGGCCTGGTCGCGCTTGCTGCTGGGCACCTTGTCGACGATGCCCTGGGCGTTGAGCGCGGCCACCACGTCCCAGGTGGGGATGAAGGTGTCCTTGCCCACCATGCGCAGGAAGCGTGGCGCCGACAGGCCGCCCATCTGGTTGCCGTGCTTGGCCAGGTACTGCCACAGGCCGGTGATGTCGGTCACTGGCCAGTCGGCGATGAAGTCGCCGAAGCTCTTGTGTTCGTGCTCGATGTCGAGGATCAGCTGGGCGTTGCGCGGCACGCTCTTGAGCTTGCCCAGGTGGCGGATGATGCGCGTGTCCTGCATCAGCCGCTCCAGGTGCTCGGCGCCCATCAGCACCACTTTCTCCGGGTCGAAGCCGAAGAACACCTGCTCGAAGGCCGGCCACTTGGCGTCCACCAGGCTGTGCTTGAGGCCGGCACGGAACACCCGCAGGGCCATGGTCGACAGGTAGCGGTCAGCGGGGATTTTGCGCAGTTGTGCCGGGGTTTTCGCGTCGGGGAGATGGTCTTGCAGTGCCTGCGCCGAGCCGAAGCGGTTAAGGCAGTATTCGTGTAGCCACTTGTAGTCCTGCATTCACACCAGGCCCTCTCCGGCCAGTTTCCGATTCAATTGAAAGCGCCAGCGCACGTACAGCAGGGCGCTGGTGAACACCGCCAGGCTGGCGGCCATTTCCAGCAGGCCGAACAGTTGGCGGTTGGGGTCGAAGGCGGCCAGGGCGCCCTTGATGAAGTACAGGTTGACCGCAAAGCAGGTCCACGAATGCCCGCGTGGGCTGCCCAGCAGCATGCCCGGGGTGAGCAGCAACAGCGGCACCAGCTCGATCAGCAGGATGACCCAGGGCCGTGCGCCGTGCAGGTCGGCCACCAGCAGGTAGTAGCCGCACAGCAGCGCGATGAAACCCAGGAAGCAGCCAAGGCTGGCCCAGCGCGCGGCCCGCACCCGCGGTTGCAACCAGTCGACGCCGGGCAGCACCCTGGCGCGTTTAGCCACGCGCCGGCTCCAGTTTCTGGGCGATGCCGCCCAGGCGCTGGCCCAGGGCGCGGCACAGGGCAATCTCGTGCTCGTCCAGGGCGCGCTTGCTGTCCGCCCCGGCGTGGTGGCTGGCGCCGTAGGGCGTGCCGCCGCCGCGGGTGTCCAGCAGTGCAGATTCGCTGTAGGGAATGCCGCTGATCAGCATGCCGTGGTGCAGCAACGGCATCATCATCGACAGCAGGGTGGTTTCCTGGCCGCCGTGCAGGCTGGCGGTGGAGGTGAACACCGAGGCCGGCTTGCCCACCAGGGCGCCGCTCAGCCACAGGCTGCTGGTGCCGTCCAGGTAGTACTTGAGCGGCGCCGCCATGTTGCCGTAGCGGGTAGGGCTGCCCATGGCCAGGCCGGCGCAGTTTTTCAAGTCGTCGATGCTGGCGTAGGGCGCGCCGTGCTCGGGAATGCTGGGGCCGCTGGCCTCGTGGTCGGCAGACACCGGCGGCACGGTGCGCAGGCGCGCCTCGATGCCGCTCAGCTCCACGCCGCGGGCGATATGCTTGGCCATCTGCGCCGTGGCGCCGCCACGGCTGTAGTACAACACCAGGATGTACGGCTGGGTCACGACAGGATCTCCAGCACTTTCTCCGGTGGGCGGCCGATGGCGGCCTTGTCGCCGGCGATCAGGATGGGCCGTTCGATCAGGCGCGGGTGCTGCACCATGGCCGCGATCAACTGGTCTTCGCCCAGGGTGGCGTCGGCCAGGTTCAGGGCCTTGTATTCGTCTTCGCCGGTGCGCAGCAGGGCCCGTGCGTGCAGGCCCAGCTTGGCCAGTACGGCCTTGAGGGCGGCGGCGTCAGGCGGGGTTTCCAGGTATTTCACCACGTTGGGTTCCAGGCCGCGGGCCTGCAGCAGTTCCAGCGCGGCACGGGACTTGGAGCAGCGCGGGTTGTGATAAAGCGTCAGGTCGGTCATTTGCGGTCGCACCTTGAGTCAAGTGGGGGCTATTCTAACCCTGTGGCGGGCAGTGTCTAACCGCTCGCCACCTTTTTGGCAGCACTTTAAGGAAGGTAGCAATCATGGCATGGCGTGTGGCGGTGTGTCTGGCCCTGGTGTTGTTGAGCGGGTGCGGGGCGGACTACGGGGTGGACCAGAACGGCAAGCTGGTCAAGGCGCGGCAGTTGCAGGATCAGTGGCTGGTGGTGAATTACTGGGCGGACTGGTGCGGCCCGTGCCGCAGCGAGGTGCCACAGCTCAACGCCCTGGCCGAGCAGCTCAAGGGCAAGGGTGTGGCGGTGCTGGGGGTGAACTTCGACGGCCTGCACGGCGATGACCTGAAGAAGGCCGCCCAGGAGCTGGGCATCACCTTCACGGTGCTGGCCGACGACCCGGCGCCGCGTTTCGACCTGCCGCAGAATGACGCGCTGCCCATCACCTACATCATCGATGCCAAGGGCAAGGTGCGCGAGCAGTTGGTGGGGGAGCAGACGGCGGCGGGGATCAGCGAGAAGCTGGCGAAGTTGAAGAGTTCGTGAGGGCGCCGGACGCGGCCTTTGTGGGAGCTGGCTTGCCAGCGAGCTTTTAAGGCCTCAACAGCTCGCTGGCAAGCCAGCTCCCACAAGGTCAGCCTTCGTCAGGCCACAGGCGCAGCGGCTTGCCTTCTTCGGGCCAGAGGCGAATCTGGCCTTCCTTGGACACGCTCCAGCGCTGCACGCCACCCAGGGCCTGCAGGAAGCGCTGTTCCTGCTCCATGGTGGCCGGGTCGCACAGGCGGCGCGTGCTGCCCACCGCACCAAACGTCAGGTGGTGATGCGACAGCGTGTAGGGCGCGAACCAGTGGTTGCAGCCGGCGTTGCCGTAGGCGCGGCCGTCTTCGCCCAGGGTCAGGCTGATGTGGCTGTAGTCCATCAGCGGCTTGTCGCCGATCCACTCCAGGGTGTATGCCTGTTCCTGTTGCAGCTTGGGCCCGGACGCGCAGCCCGCGAGGGTGGCGGTCATTGCCGCCAGCAGCAGGGCTTGTTTCACGGGCGCGGCTCCTGGCATTTGCGGCACAGGTGCTTGTCGCCCTCGGTGCTCCAGCCCAGCTCGGCGATGCGCGCCGTGGCGGCAGGCTTCTGCGCCTTGGTGCCCAGCTTGGCGTCGACCGCGAATTCGAACTCGAGGTCCGCTGCACAGGCGTCGCACTGCACGTGCCACTGATGAATGGCCAGCTCGCCGAACACCGGGCCACGGGCCACGGCTACCCATTGCCCGGGCGGGTTGATCAGGTGGCGGACTTTTTCGATGGTCAGGCGCATGGACAGGGTCTTGCTGCCCTTGAGGGTCACCAACAGAACGTCGTCGTTGTGAATCGAACCACCGTTGCCGGTGACCTGATAACGGCCTGGCGCCAGGGCGCGGCATTCAATCAGGGTGTGGTGCGGGTTGAGCAGGCTGTAGCGAAAATCGTGTTCGACCATGGGTCCTCCAAATCTGCGCGACATGCTAGCACGGGCGGCGGGTCAAGCCTCGACCAGATTCTGCGGGCAACCACGCCCCCAGTCGGAAATATTGGCCAGGGTGGTGCTGGCGATGGCGGCCAGGGCCTCGCGGGTCAGGAACGCCTGGTGCGCGGTGATAATCACGTTGGGGAAAGTCAGCAGCCGGGCCAGCACGTCGTCCTGCAGGGGCAGGTCAGAGCGGTCCTCGAAGAATAGCTGGGCTTCCTCTTCATACACGTCCAGGCCCAGGTAGCCCAGTTGGCCGCTTTTCAGCGCGTCGATCAGCGCCGGGGTGTCCACCAGCGCGCCACGGCCGGTGTTGATGAGCATGGCGCCGGGCTGCAGGGTCGCCAGGCTGTGGGCGTTGATCAGGTGCTGGGTGGCGGGCGTGAGCGGGCAGTGCAGGCTGATTATCTGCGCCTGCGCCAGCACCTCGTCCAGCGGCAGGTAGCGCGCGCCCAGGGCCAGCACCGCGTCGTTGGGGTAGGGGTCGTAGGCCAGCAGCTGGCAGCCGAAGCCGTGCATGATGCGCGCGAAGGCGGCGCCGATCTGGCCGGTGCCGACCACGCCCACGGTCTTGCCCACCAGGTCGAAGCCGGTCAGGCCGTGCAGGGTGAAGTCGCCGTCGCGGGTGCGGTTGTAGGCGCGGTGCAGGTGGCGGTTCAGCGCCAGGATCAGCGCCACGGCGTGCTCGGCCACGGCGTGGGGCGAATAGGCCGGCACGCGCACCACGGCCAGGCCCAGGCGCCGGGCGCAAGCCAGGTCCACGTGGTTGTAGCCGGCCGAGCGCAGGGCAATCAGCCGCGTGCCGCCGGCGGCCAGTTGCTCCAGCACCGCGGCGCCGAGGTCATCGTTGATGAACGCGCACACCACCTCGAAGCCGGCGGCCAGCGGCGCGGTGTCCGGGGTCAGGCGCGCCGGCTGGAAGTGCAGGTCGATATCGAGGTCGCGAGGCACGGCCAGGAAGCTGTCCTGGTCGTAGTGCTGGCTGCTGAACAGGAGGGTGCGCATGGTCGGGCTTCCTTGGGGGCAGTAGCTACACGGCGATTCGGGCGTGCTCGGCCAGGCGCAGGATGGCGGCATCCAGCTCATCCAGTGCGTCCTGCGCCTCGCTGTCGTTCTGCTTGAGCAGCGTCTCGCTGCGCTGGCAGGCCGCGCGCAGTTGCGGCACGCCGCAGTAGCGGGTGGCGCCGTGCAGGCGGTGCACGCGTTCGATGGTCAGGGTGTGGTCGGCGTCCTTGCGGGCGGCCTGGATGGCCTGACGCTCTTCTTCCAGCGAGGCCAGCAACATGGCCAGCATGTCGGCGGCCAGGTCTTCCTTGCCGGCGGCCAGGCGCAGGCCTTCGTCGGGGTCGAGCACGTGCAGCACGTCGTCTTCCTGCACCCATTCGCCGCGCTCGCTGGTGCGCGTGCGCAGCACCAGGCCGGTCCACTTGAGCACCACCTGGGCCAGCTGGCGGTCGCTGATCGGCTTGGTCAGGTAGTCGTCCATGCCGCTTTGCAGCAGGGCGCGTTTCTCGTTGGCCATGGCGTGGGCGGTGAGCGCCACGATGGGTAGCGCCGGCCCCGGCTGCGCGGCTTCCCACAGGCGGATTTTCTCGGTGGTCTCGCGGCCGTCCATGCCCGGCATCTGCACGTCCATCAGCACCAGGTCGAAGCGCTCCTCTTGCACCGCGCGCACGGCGCTGGCGCCGTTGTCCACGGCCAGCACCTCGGCGCCCAGGTCTTCGAGCAGGGTTTGCACCAGCAGCAGGTTGGCCGGGTTGTCGTCCACGCACAGCACCCGTGGGGCGCGGTTGATCAGCGGTTCGCTGCCGTCGGGGCTGTCGTGGCGCAGGCGCTTGGGGTTGATCAGGTCGCTGAGGCCGCGGCGCAGCTTGCGCGTGCAGGCCGGCTTGGGCTGCAGTTGGCTGTGCGGGTTGGGCACGGCAGGGTGGAACAGCGTCTGCTCGGTGGTGGGGCAAAGTACCAGCACCCGGCAGCCGGATTTCTCCACGTCGCGCACCTGCTGGGCCAGGCGGTCGGGGCCGACGTCGTAGCTGGTCAGGCCCAGCACGGCCAGGTCGATGGGCTGGCCGGCCAGGTGCGCGGCGTCGGCGGCGGTGATCAGTTTTTCCACCGAGGGGAAGGTCACCACGTTCAGGCCCAGGTCTTCCAGCTGGTGCTGCAAGGCCTGGCGCGCCAGCTCGTGCTGTTCGACCACGGCGATGCTGCGGCCGTTGAGCGGCTCGCCGGGCAGGTCCTCGGCGTCGTCGCGGGCCTTGGGCAGGCGCAGGCTGATCCAGAACTCCGAGCCTTCGCCGGGGGTGCTGTCGACGCCGATCTCGCCGCCCATCTGTTCGATCAGGCGCTTGGAAATCACCAGGCCCAGGCCGGTGCCGCCGGGCTGGCGGCTGAGGGAGTTGTCGGCCTGGCTGAAGGCCTGGAACAGGGTGCGCACGTCCTGGCTGGACAGGCCGATGCCGGTGTCCTTGACGCTGATGCGCAGCTGCACGCCGTCGTCGCTTTCATCCTCCAGCATGGCGCGGGCGACGATGGTGCCTTCGCGGGTGAACTTGATGGCATTGCTCACCAGGTTCGTGAGGATCTGCTTGAGCCGCAGCGGGTCGCCGATCAGCGAGATGGGGGTGTCGCGGTACACCAGGCTCACCAACTCCAGCTGCTTGGCGTGGGCGGCGGGGGCGAGGATGGTGAGGGTGTCCTGCAGCAGGTCGCGCAGGTTGAACGGAATGCTGTCGAGCACCAGCTTGCCGGCCTCGATCTTGGAGAAGTCGAGGATCTCGTTGATGATGCCGAGCAGGCTGTCTGCCGACTTCTCGATGGTGCCCAGGTAGTCCAGCTGGCGCGGCGTGAGGTCGCTTTTCTGCAGCAGGTGGGTGAAGCCCAGGATGCCATTGAGCGGGGTGCGAATCTCGTGGCTCATGTTGGCCAGGAACTCGGACTTGATGCGGCTGGCCTCCAGGGCCTCCTTGCGCGCCAGGTCCAGCTCGATGTTCTGGATCTCGATGGTCTCCAGGTTCTGGCGCACGTCTTCGGTGGCCTGGTCGACGCTGTGCTGCAGTTCTTCCTGGGCGCCTTGCAGGGTCTCGGCCATGCGGTTGATGCCGGCGGCCAACTCGTCCAGTTCGTGGCTGCCCAGCGCCGGCAAGCGTGCTTCCAGGTTGCCGTCCTTGAGCTGCACCACGGTCTGCTTGATCTGGCTGATGGGGCCGTTGATGCCGCGGCTCATGCGCATGGCCAGCAGGCCGGTGGCCAAAAGCCCGCCGGCAATCAGCATGAGGCTGGCGAACAGGCCGCGGTACACCCGCAGCAACGTGCCGTCGTGGGACAGCTCCAGCTCCACCCAGCCCAGCAGCAGGTCGGCCTCGCTGGGTACCACTTCCCCGGCCAGGTCGCGATGGTGGCCGAACACCGGTAGCAGGTAGCGGGTGGCGTCGTTGCCGCTGCGCAGCAGCAGGTGGGTGCTGTTGCCGATGGGCACCGGGTTGAGCATGCTCGGCCCGGCGTGGGCCAGGGGCGTGTGGTCGGCGGCGAGGAACGACACCGCGCGCACATCGGCCTGTTCCAGCGCCTGGGCGGCGATGCGCTCCAGCAGCGGCGAGTCGTTGCGGGCCATGCCGCGGGCCACCAGCGGCGCCAGCTGCTCGGCAATCATCTGCCCGCGGCGCAGCAACTGCGCCTGCAGTTCGGCCTGCTGCATCCAGCTGAAATAGCCGCCCAGCAGCACCGCCATCAAGGTGGCGGGCAGCAGCGCCAGCAACAGCACGCGGCCGCGGATCCCGAGTCGTTTCAGCACGCCTGTTTCTCCCTTCAGGGCCGTGGTGGTTTACCCGGGGAAAATACCTCGATAGCGCCACTTATGCACTTCATACCTGCCGTTGTGTCGGGCAATGGTTGCCTAGAAGATGAAACATCCTGAATAATTAGTTATTGATAATCACTTCTAGATGCCAATGAATCCTGCAATCAGTTGTGTCGGCCACATCCTCGCCATCGAAGACGACCCGGTGCTGGGCGCCTACGTGCACGAGGAACTGGGCCGCTGCGGGTTCCAGGTGACCTGGTGCCAGAACGGCAGCGACGGCCTGGCCCTGGCCCGCGGCGAAGGCTTCGACGTGGTGTTGATGGACATCCTGCTGCCGGGCATGAACGGCCTGGACGTGCTGCAGCACCTGCGCGAGCACTCGGCCACGCCGGTGATCCTGATGTCGGCGCTGGGCGCCGAGGCGGACCGCATCACCGGCTTCCGCCGTGGCGCCGACGACTACCTGCCCAAGCCGTTCAGCGTCGACGAGTTGCAGGCGCGGGTAGAGGCCATCCTGCGCCGCGTGGCCCTGGAGCGGCGGCGCAGCCAGGTGCCCCAGCGCAGCGAGGGCGACGGCCTGCACTTCCACGACACGCTGTTCGACGTGACGTTCGGCGATAAGGCCGCCGGCCTCACCCGCAGCGAATTCCGCCTGCTGGACACGCTCAACCGCAGCGCCGACGAGGTGCTGACCAAGGCCTTCCTCTACCAGCACGTGCTGCAGCGCGGCTACGCCCAGCACGACCGCAGCCTGGACATGCACATCAGCCAGATCCGCCGCAAGCTCAAGGCCGTGGGCTACCTGGCGCGCCAGGTGCGCACCGTGTGGGGCAAAGGCTACGTGTTCACCGCCAACGAGGACGTCTGAGGTGCCGGGGCGTCAGTCGCTGTTCTGGAAACTGGTGGTGCTGCTGGTCGCCTTCTGCCTGCTGATGATCTGGCTGAGCTGGTCGTGGGGGCGCTACATGGAGACCCAGAACGCCTTCCTCTCCCGCGACGCCAAGGCGCTGCTGGCCGACTACGCCGAAGACGCCGAGCGGGCCTGGGAGCAGGGCGGCAGCGCCGGGGTGGATGCCTGGCTGGCGACCATGGCCCGGCGCGAGAAGGGCTGGATGGGCGTGATCGGCCACGACCTGCAGCCGCTGGGCAGCCAGCCCCTGACCGACGCCCAGGCCCAGCGCATGACCTTTCTGCGCGGCCTGGACTGGCCCGTGAGCCGGCGCAGCATGGGCCTGCCGTGGCTGCGCGTGCCGTTTCCCGGCAACCCCCGCGCCGGCAGCCTGGTGATCGAGTTGCCCGAACGGCTGATGCCCGGCCGCTACGCGCTGATGTGGCACCTGACCATCACCGGCATCATCCCCGGGGTGTTCACCTTTCTGTTGTGCGTGGGCCTGTACCGCCTGCTGATCGCGCCGTTGAACCGCCTGCGCGAACAGGCCAACGCCTGGCGCGCCGACCCGCTGCAAGGGCGCCTGAACGCCCAGGCCACCAGCCGTGCCGATGAGCTGGGCGAGCTGGGGCGCGCCTTCGACCACATGGCCGAGCGCCTGCAAAGCACCGTGGCCCTGCAACGCCAGCTGCTGCGCGACCTGTCCCATGAACTGCGCACGCCCCTGAGCCGCCTGCGGGTGGCCGGCGACAGCGAACAGGACTGCGCGCGCCTGCGCGACCGGGTGCAGCGCGAGGTGCAGGGCATGCAGCGGCTGGTGGACGACACCCTGCAACTGGCCTGGCTGGACACCGAGCGCAACGCCCCGGCCCTGGAACCCATCCAGGTGCAGGCACTGTGGGACATGCTGGCCGAGAACGCCTGCTACGAGAGCGGCTGGCCCAGCAGCCAGCTGCACTGCGCGGTGAGCGCCGACTGCTGGGTGCAGGGCAACCTCAACGCCCTGGCCCAGGCGCTGGAGAACATCCTGCGCAACGCCATCCGCCATTCGCCGCCGCGCGGCGTGGTCAGCCTGCACGGGCGCCGCGAAGGCGACCAATGGCTGCTGTGGTTGGACGACCAGGGCGGCGGCGTGGCCGAGCGTGATCTGGAGCGCATCTTCCACCCCTTCATTCGGCTGGACGGCTCGCGCCCCGGCGACGGTGGCTTCGGCCTCGGGTTGAGCATCGCGCGCAATGCCCTGGCCCGCCAGGGTGGGGCGATGTGGGCGCAAAACACCGGCGTGGGCCTGCGCCTGAACCTGCGCGTGCCGGCTGCTTATAGTTCAATGGAATAAGCCGCGCACTTTGCGTGATATGGCCTTGGGGCGTTTGCCGGTATGATAGGCGCCCCCGCAGTCCGGATTGCGAAGACGCCATGACCCTGCAGTACCCAACCATCGCCGATTGCGTCGGCAACACGCCGCTGGTGCGCTTGCAGCGCCTGGCCGGCGAGACCAGCAACATTCTCTTGCTCAAGCTCGAAGGCAACAACCCGGCAGGTTCGGTGAAAGACCGCCCGGCGCTGTCGATGATCAGCCGTGCCGAAGCGCGTGGCCAGATCCAGCCCGGTGACACCCTGATCGAGGCCACCTCCGGCAACACCGGCATCGCCCTGGCCATGGCGGCAGCGATCAAGGGCTACAAGATGATCCTGATCATGCCCGACAACTCCACTGCCGAACGCAAGGCGGCCATGACCGCCTACGGCGCCGAGTTGATCCTGGTGACCCGTGAGCAGGGCATGGAAGGCGCCCGCGACCTGGCCGAGCGCATGCAGGCCGAAGGCCGCGGCAAGGTGCTGGACCAGTTCGCCAACGGCGACAACCCCGAGGCCCACTACGTGAGCACCGGCCCGGAGATCTGGCGGCAGACCAACGGCACCATCACCCATTTCGTCAGCTCCATGGGCACCACCGGCACCATCATGGGCACTTCGCGCTACCTCAAGGAGCAGAACCCCAACGTGCAGATCGTCGGCCTGCAGCCGATGGAAGGCTCGGCCATCCCTGGCATCCGTCGCTGGCCCACCGAATACCTGCCGAAAATCTACCAGGCCGACCGCGTCGACCGTATCGTCGACATGGCCCAGGCCGAAGCCGAGGACGTCACTCGCCGCCTGGCGCGCGAGGAAGGCATCTTCTGCGGCGTGTCCTCGGGCGGTGCCGTGGCGGCCATGCTGCGCCTGTCCCGGGAAGTGGAAAACGCCACCATCGTCGCGATCATCTGCGACCGCGGCGACCGCTACCTGTCCAGCGGCATTTTCGATGCGACCAACTGATGGCTAAGAAGAACGTCGGCCTGCGCTTCCAGCCCACGGGCGGGCAGCGCGCCGTGCAGGTCCCTACCGGCAAGAAACAGCGCCTGGACATCGAGCGCCTGAGCAACGATGGCCGCGGCATCGCCTTCCTCGAAGGCCGCACCTGGTTCGTGCTGGGCGCCCTGGCGGGCGAGCAGGTGGAAGCCCGGGTGCTCAACGCCCACGGCAAGGTGGTGGAAGCACGCACCGAAAAGGTGCTCAAGGCCAGCGCCATGCGCCGCCCCGCATCCTGCAAGCATGCCGACCGCTGCGGCGGTTGCAGTGTGCAGCACGTGCCCCGCGAAGAGCAGCTGGCGCTGAAACAGCGCATGCTCGCCGAGCACCTGCAGCGTGCGGGCAATATCGCCCCGCTGCAGTGGGACGCGCCCCTCACCGGGCCCGAATTCGCCTACCGCCGCCGTGCCCGCGTGGCCGTGCGCTGGGACATCAAGGCGCGCAAGCTCGACGTCGGCTTCCGCGCCGCCGCCAGCCAGGACATCGTCGCCATCGATGAGTGCCCGGTGCTGGTACAGCCCTTGCAACCGATCATGAGCGGCCTGCCCGCGGCGCTGGCCGGCTTGAACAAACCCCAGGCCATCGGCCATGTGGAACTGTTCGCCGGCACCGCGCTGTGCGTGCTGGTGCGTCATACCGCAGCGTTGCCCGACGCCGACCTGCAAGCCCTGCTGGCGTTCTGCGCCCAGCACGGCGCGCAGCTGTGGCTGCAAGGCGAAGGCGCGCCGCAACCGGTGGATACCAATGCCACGCTGGGTTTTGCCCTGGCGCCGTGGGACCTGACCCTGGCATACCGCCCGGGCGATTTCGTGCAGGTGAACGAAGGGGTCAATACCGCGATGATCGAACAGGCTTTGGCCTGGCTCGAGCCGCAACCCCAGGAGCGCGTGCTGGATCTATTCTGTGGTTTGGGCAACTTCGCCTTGCCGCTGGCCACACGGGTGGCCGAGGTGGTGGCGGTGGAAGGCGTGCAGGCCATGGTGGACCGCGCGCAGGCCAACGCCCAGAGCAACAAGCTGGATAACGTGAAGGTTTTTCAGGCCGATCTGTCCCAGCCGCTGGCTGGCGCCGACTGGGCCGCCGGGGGCTTTTCTGCGGTACTCTTGGACCCACCGCGCGACGGTGCGTTCGAGGTGGTCAGGAACCTGCCGGCATTGGGTGCCAAGCGATTGGTGTATGTGTCCTGCAACCCGGCAACTTTGGCTCGCGACGCGGTCGAATTGATCAAGCAGGGCTACCGGTTAAAACGTGCCGCAATCCTCGACATGTTCCCCCAGACAGCGCATGTCGAGGCGATGGCGTTATTTGAAGCGGACCAGGACGGTCCGTCTAATCCGACTGGTGCTTGAAAGCAAGTCCTTCGCCGGCCCAGCGAAGGTCAAAGCCAGCGATCTGTTGATGCGTTAGCAACGTGTCATAGGGAAGGTAAACAAGATGGTACAGGTGAGAGCACACCAGCCGATCAACACTGACGGCAGTATCAATCTCGATGCATGGCTGGACCACATTGTCAGTGTCGACCTGGCACTGGACCGTGAGGCCCTGAAGGCGGCGTGCGAGTTCGCCCTGCAGGCCGAGCAGCAAGGCAACATGGCCAAGCATTCCTGGGCCGACGGCACGTCGTGTTTCCAGGCCGGCCTGGAAATAGCCGAAATTCTCGCCGACCTCAAGCTGGACCAGGACACCCTGGTGGCCGCGGTCATCTACCGCGCCGTGCGCGAAGGCCGGGTGACCCTGGCCGAGGTCGGCGAGCGCTTCGGCGCCGTGGTCACCAAGCTGATCGACGGCGTGCTGCGCATGGCCGCCATCAGCGCCAGCCTCAGCCCGCGCCAGTCGCTGGTGCTGGGCAGCCAGGGCCAGGTGGAAAACCTGCGCAAGATGCTCGTCGCCATGGTCGACGACGTGCGCGTGGCGCTGATCAAGCTGGCCGAGCGTACCTGCGCCATCCGCGCGGTGAAGAACGCCGACGAGGAGAAGCGCAACCGCGTGGCCCGCGAGGTGTTCGACATCTACGCGCCGCTGGCCCACCGCCTGGGCATCGGCCACATCAAGTGGGAGCTGGAGGACCTGTCCTTCCGCTACCTGGAGCCCGACCAGTACAAGCAGATCGCCAAGCTGCTGCATGAACGGCGGCTGGACCGCGAGCGCTTCATCAGCGACGTGATGACCCAGCTGCAGAACGAGTTGCTGGCCACCGGCGTCAAGGCCGACATCAGCGGCCGCGCCAAGCACATCTACTCCATCTGGCGCAAAATGCAGCGCAAGGGCCTGGAGTTCAGCCAGATCTACGACGTGCGTGCGGTGCGCGTGCTGGTGCCGGAAATGCGCGACTGCTACACCGCGCTGGGCATCGTCCACACCCTGTGGCGGCACATTCCCAAGGAGTTCGACGACTACATCGCCAACCCCAAGGAGAACGGCTACCGCTCGCTGCACACCGCCGTGATCGGCCCCGAAGGCAAGGTGCTGGAGGTGCAGATCCGCACCCACGCCATGCACGAGGAAGCTGAGCTGGGCGTGTGCGCGCACTGGCGCTACAAGGGCACCGACGTCAAGTCGGGCTCCAACCACTACGAAGAGAAGATCTCGTGGTTGCGCCAGGTGCTGGAATGGCACGAGGAACTGGGCGACATCGGCGGCCTGGCCGAACAGCTGCGCGTGGACATCGAGCCTGACCGCGTCTACGTCTTCACTCCCGACGGCCACGCCATCGACCTGCCCAAGGGCGCCACGCCGCTGGACTTCGCCTACCGGGTGCACACCGAGATCGGCCACAACTGCCGTGGCGCCAAGATCAACGGGCGCATCGTGCCGCTCAACTACAGCCTGCAGACCGGCGAGCAGGTGGAGATCATCACCAGCAAGCACGGCACGCCGAGCCGCGACTGGCTGAACTCCAACCTGGGCTACGTGACTACTTCGCGCGCCCGGGCGAAGATCGTCCACTGGTTCAAGCTGCAGGCCCGCGACCAGAACGTGGCGGCCGGCAAGACCCTGCTGGAGCGCGAACTCAGCCGCCTGGGCCTGCCCCAGGTGGACTTCGAGCAGCTGGCCGAGAAAGCCAACCACAAGACCGCCGAGGACATGTTCGCCGCCCTCGGTGCCGGCGACCTGCGCCTGGCGCACCTGGTCAATTCGGCCCAGCAGCTGGTGGAGCCGGAGCGCGGCAACGAGCAGCTGGAACTGATACCGCGCAAGTCCAGCACCGGTTACAAGCCGGGCAAGCGCGGCGACATCCAGATCCAGGGCGTGGGCAACCTGATGACGCAGATGGCAGGCTGCTGCCAGCCGCTGCCGGGCGACGCCATCGTTGGCTACATTACCCAGGGCCGCGGCGTGAGCATTCACCGCCAGGACTGCGCCTCGGTGCTGCAACTGGCCGGCCGCGAGCCGGAGCGCATCATCCAGGTCAGCTGGGGCCCGGTGCCGGTGCTCACCTACCCGGTGGACATCATCATCCGTGCGTACGACCGTTCCGGCCTGCTGCGTGACGTCTCCCAGGTGCTGCTCAACGAGCGCATCAACGTGCTGGCGGTGAACACCCGCTCGAACAAGGAAGACAACACCGCGCTGATGTCGCTGACCATCGAGATCCCCGGCCTGGACGCCCTGGGGCGCCTGCTGGGGCGTATCTCGCAGTTGCCGAACATCATCGAGACCCGCCGCAACCGTACCCCATGAGTTACGATCCTGACACTGAACCTGTCAGGGTTTGAGAACACCTGTGGGAGCTGGCTTGCCAGCGAGCTTTTGAGGCCCCCAAAAGCTCACTGGCAAGCCAGCTCCCACAGGGCATGTACCGAGGCTGATTGATGTACTCACTTGAAGACCTGCTACACCTCATGGCCCGCCTGCGCGACCCGCAACACGGATGCCCGTGGGACATCAAGCAGACCTACGCCACCATCGTGCCCTACACCCTGGAGGAGGCCTACGAGGTCGCCGACGCCATCGAGCGCAGCGATTTCGAACACCTGCAGGGCGAACTCGGCGACCTGCTGTTCCAGGTGGTGTACTACAGCCAGCTGGCCCGCGAGGAAGGGCGCTTCGAGTTCGACGGCGTGGTCGACAGCATCACCCGCAAACTAATCCGTCGCCACCCTCACGTGTTCCCCACCGGCGACCTCTATGCGCCCCTGGACACCCCGCGCCTGAGCGAGGAGCAGGTCAAGCACCGCTGGGAAGAGATCAAGGCCCAGGAGCGCGCCGAGAAGGCCACGGCCCCCGAGCAGCTATCCCTGCTCGACGACGTGCCCCACGCCTTGCCGGCCCTGGCCCGTTCGGCCAAGCTGCAGAGGCGCGCCGCCGGCGTTGGCTTCGACTGGCCTGAAGCGTTGCCGGTGCTGGACAAGGTGCGCGAAGAACTGGACGAGGTGCTGGAGGCCATGGCCGGCGACGACCAGGCCGCGGTGGCCGAGGAGGTCGGCGACCTGCTGTTCAGCGTGGTCAACCTGGCGCGGCACCTCAAGGTCGACCCGGAAAACGCCCTGCGTGGCGCCAACGGCAAATTCGAGCGGCGCTTCCGTTTTATCGAACAGGCATTGCGCGACACCCACCGTCCCATTGAAGATTGCACCCTGGAAGAATTGGACGCCCTGTGGGGCGAGGCCAAACGTCAGGAAAAGAACCTGCCCAGCTGTGGCTGAGCCCGTTGCATAAGTGAGCCCGTACATGAGCATCTCTCTTCGTGACCAATTGCTGAAAGCCGGTCTGGTCAACCAGAAACAGGTCAAGCAAGCCAGCAAGACCCAGCAGAAACAGAAACGCCTGGAGCAGAAGGGCCAGGTCGAAGTCGACGACACCCAGCAGCGCCTGGCCAAGGAAGCCATGGCCGAGAAGGTCAAGCGTGACCAGGAGCTGAACCGCCAGCAGCAGGAAAAGGCCGAGCAGAAGGCCCGTGCCGCCCAGGTCAAGCAGCTGATCGAGGTGTCGCGCCTGCCCAAGCTGAACACCGAGGACTACTACAACTTCGTCGACGACAAGAAGGTCAAGCGCCTGTCGGTCAACACCCTGATGCGCGCCAAGCTGAGCTCAGGCTCCCTGGCTATCGTGCACCACGCCGGCGGTTACGAAGTGATCCCGCGCGAGGCGGCCCTGAAGATCCAGGAGCGCGCGCCCGAGCGTATCGTGCTGTTGAACGTGGTGACCGAAGAGCCGGACGCGGATGACCCGTATGCCGCCTACGTCATCCCGGATGACCTGATGTGGTAAGCCACGCCCGTTAAACAAAACCCCGCCGAGGCGGGGTTTTTTATTGAAGGCAGTAAAGTTGGAAAGGTGACTTACTGCTGGGTGCGTTGCGCTTCCAGGTTTTCCAGTTCGGCCTTATAGCTGTGGGCGTCGTTCTCGTTGTGGAACATGCCGACCAGCAGGTCTTGTTGGTATACGTCCCAGATGCGGATGCCAGCGGCCACGCCTTCGTGGGACATATGTGAATCGTCGCGTTCGGTTACTTTTACAGTCATTTGAAAGCTCCAATTTCTCAAGTTATGCAGCAAGGCTCTGCATGACTCTTTTATAGAATTTGTTAGCTTCCTAAGTAAACACTCGATTTCTGCAAGGGTTTTTTGCAGGAACTGCGCGAATGGCCGAAAGCCCCGGCCCAGGCGGCCTGCGGCGGTTTGTCGCACCCTGCTCGGGGTTCATGAAAGTATCTTCATATTGTTTTATGGAACAAAAAAAGCCCCGCGAAGGCGGGGCTCTTCATCGACGTGGGAGCGGGCTCTGCCCGCGAAAAGAACACCGCGGTGGCCCGTTCGCGGGCAGAGCCCGCTCCCACATCGCAAATGGCAAGGCTACTTATTCGTCGTCGCCCATGCCCGACTGCAGGTAGTTCTCCAGGCTGACCTTGTCGATCAGGCCCAGCTGGGTCTCCAGCCAGTCGATGTGCTCTTCCTGGTCTTCGAGGATGTCTTCCAGCATTTCGCGGCTGCCGTAGTCGCCAGAAGTTTCGCAGTGGGCGATGGCGGCCTTGATGTCGCCATGGGCCTTGCGCTCGATCTTCAGGTCGCATTCCAGCATTTCGCGGGTGTGCTCGCCGATCAGGATCTTGCCCAGTTCCTGCAGGTTGGGGATGCCTTCCAGGAACAGGATGCGCTTGATCAGCTTGTCAGCGTCCTTCATGGCCTGGATGGACTCTTTGTACTCGAACTTGCCCAGCTTGTTCAGGCCCCAGTCTTCGTACATGCGCGCATGCAGGAAGTATTGGTTGATGGCGATGAGCTCGTTCCCGAGGATCTTGTTGAGATGCTGGATGACGCTGATATCGCCTTTCATGGTGGGGTCCTGTCCTGGTTGAAGTGTGCCAATTCAGGAAGTTTGAGCCCGACAACTTCGGCTGTCAAACCTAAGTTATTGAATAATATATAAAAATTAATCGGAATAAGAATGTTTGAGTTCTGCATCCAGCGCGTAACTACTTGAATTGCAGGCATAAAAAAACCGGACACTGGGTCCGGTTCCTTTGAATTCGGTGAATCAGGCGGCGGTAAATTCTACCGGGTAGGGCAGGGCGGCCTGGGTGGCTTGCAGTTCGGTGAGGGTTTCACGCACCACCTGCTTGGCCAGGCACGCGCATTTGCCACATTGCGAGGCCACGCCCAGGGTCTGGCGGACGTCCTTGTAGCTGCAGCATCCTTCATAGATCGCGTCACGGATCTGACCGTCGGTCACACCTTGGCAGAGGCAAACATACATAGGGGTACACACCGTCGCTGTGTCGTCTTGGTGCGGTGAGACTAATCGTAATGAGAATGCTTGTCAAAACAACTTCGCTCTATAAAGCGTGAGGGTCGATGAGCGGTCATTCAGGGAGGCTGGATGGGGAAAGAAATGTGGGAGCTGGCTTGCCAGCGAGCTTTGCAGAGGCAAAAACTCGCTGGCAAGCCAGCTCCCACAATGATCACGAAGTGATCAGAGAGGCGCAATCAATGATCGAAATCTTCCCAGCCGCCCATTTCCTTCCAGCGGTTGACGATGCCGCAGAACAGCTCGGCGGTCTTCTCTGTGTCGTAGCGCGCCGAGTGGGCCTCGCGGCCATCGAAGTCGATGTCGGCGGCCTGGCACGCCTTGGCCAGCACTGTCTGGCCGTAGGCCAGGCCCGCCAGGGTGGCGGTGTCGAAGCTGGAGAAGGGGTGGAACGGGTTGCGCTTGAGGTCGTTGCGCGCCACGGCGGCGTTGAGGAACCCCAGGTCGAAGCTGGCGTTGTGGCCAACCAGCACCGCGCGCTTGCAGCCGTTGGACTTCAGCGACTTGCGGATGCTGCGGAAGATTTCCGTCAGCGCCGACTCCTCGCTCACCGCCATGCGCAGCGGGTGGTCCAGCTTGATGCCGGTGAACTCCAGTGCGGCGGCCTCGATGTTGGCGCCCTCGAACGGCTCCACCCGGAAGAACAGGGTGTGCTCGGGGTACAGGAAGCCCATCTCGTCCATGCCGATGATGGTCGCGGCGATCTCCAGCAGGGCGTCAGTGGCGCTGTTGAAGCCGCCGGTCTCGACATCGACCACGACTGGCAGGTAGCCGCGGAAACGCGCCGCCATGGGGTGGCGCGACGCGCTGCTGCCGCTGTCCAGGTCTTCGTCGAATTGGTCTTCACTCACGCGTTTTGCTCCAGCAGGCGCCAGCGCAGTTTTTCACCGGCGCGCAGCGGGATGACGGACAGCTCGCCGAACGGCAGGCTGGCCGGGGCAGTCCACTCTTCGCGGACCAGGGTGATGGTGTCGGTGTTCACCGGCAGGCCGTAGAAGGCCGGGCCGAACAGGCTGGCGAAGCCTTCCAGCTTGTCCAGTGCGTTGCGCTGCTCGAAGGCCTCGGCGTACAGCTCGATCGCCGCATAGGCGGTGTAGCAACCGGCGCAGCCGCAGGCCGATTCCTTGGCGTGCTGGGCGTGGGGCGCCGAGTCGGTGCCCAGGAAGAATTTCGGGCTGCCACTGGTGGCCGCGTCCAGCAGCGCCACCTGGTGGGTGTTGCGCTTGAGGATCGGCAGGCAGTAGAAGTGCGGGCGAATGCCGCCCACCAGCATGTGGTTGCGGTTGTACAGCAGGTGGTGCGCGGTGATGGTGGCCGCCACGTTGGCCGAGGCCTCGTTGACGAACTGCACGGCATCGCCGGTGGTGATGTGTTCGAACACCACTTTCAGGGTCGGGAAGCGTTCGACGACGCGGCGCATGTGCTCGTCGATGAATTGCTTCTCGCGGTCGAACACGTCGACTTCGCCACGGGTCACTTCACCGTGCACCAGCAGCAGCATGCCCACTTCGGCCATGGCTTCGAGCACCGGGAAGATCTTGTCGACGCTGGTCACGCCCGAGTCGGAGTTGGTGGTGGCGCCGGCCGGGTACAGCTTGGCGGCGTGCACGAAGCCGCTGGCCTTGGCGGCGCGGATCTCGTCGGGGGTGGTCAGGTCGGTGAGGTAGAGCACCATCAACGGCTGGAACTGGCTGCCGGCCGGGCGTGCGGCCAGGATGCGCTGACGATAGGCGTCGGCTTCCTGGGCGTTGCGCACGGGTGGGACCAGGTTGGGCATGATGATCGCGCGGCCAAAGGTGCGCGCGACGTCGCCGACGGTGTGGGGCAGCACGGCGCCATCGCGAAGATGGATGTGCCAGTCATCGGGACGCAGGAGGGTCAGGCGGTCGGACATTGGGGGGGTTCCAGGCGGTTCGAACTCGGGGGAATGCTACCGCAAATGGCCTCGGCAGGCACTCGCTATCAAGTTTTGCCGATGACGTCCGATAGCCCGAGGGTATGTGGTACAAATCTGTGGAGCCTCCCGTGCGCCAGCGTTATCTAGCCCTGTTCAGTATCTTCGCCAGCCTGCCCGCCATGGCTATCACTTTCCAGACCCGCCTGGAGAACGTCGAGTGGAAGGTCGAGGGCGACCAGTTCGAATGCCGTCTTGTCCAGCCGATCACCGACTTCGGCTCGGGTGAGTTCGTCCAGCGCGCGGGCGAGGGCGCCGTGTTCAGCCTCAAGTCCAGCAGCCGCCTGCTCGGCCGTGGCTCGGCGACCCTGCTGGCCGCCGCCGCGCCGTGGCAGCCAGGGCGTGGCGACATCAACCTGGGGGCGGTGCGCATGGGTGACGGCGCGACGCTGTTCAGCAGCTCCCAGGGCCAGGCCAGCCGCCTGATCGGCGGCTTGATCGAGGGCCGCAGCACCGTCATCCGCACCTTTTCCGGCACTACCGGGCGGCCCACCGAAGTGCGCGTGCTGCCAGTGAAGTTCAGCCAGGGCTACAGCGACTTCCAGGCCTGCACCACCAAGCTGCTGCCGATGAACTTCGACCAGGTCAGCCGCACCCAGGTGGGCTTCCCCGGCGGCGGCAATGACCTGGACGCGGCCGCCAAGCGGCGCCTGGACACCATCCTGGCCTACATGAAGGCCGACCCGACGGTGAACCATGTGGAACTGGACGGCCACTCCGACAACAGCGGCAACCGCCTGACCAACCGCGACGTTTCGCGCCGCCGCGCCCTGGCGGTGATGGATTACCTCAAGGCCGCCGGCGTGCCGGAGTCCGACATCGTCATGCGCTTCCATGGCGAGCAGTTCCCGGTAGCGCCGAACACCAATGCCGCCAACCGGGCGCTCAACCGCCGGGTGAACATCCAGCTGTCGCGGGTGGCCGCGGCGGACAAGCCAGCGGTGCCGCCTGAAGCGGTGCAGCAGGCGCCTGCGCAGCCGGGCCCGGCGCAACCCAAGCCTCCCGCGCAACTGTAGCCGCTGCCGGCAGGCTGCGCTGGCCCTATGCCTCGCCGGAAAACTCCAGTGTATGAAGGGGCCAGCGCAGCCTGTCGGCAGCGGCTACGGGGTCGCCGAGGCGAAAGTTATTGTCGCTTCATCGTCATTTGCTGTCGCGCCTCTGTAATTCTGCGGGTTTGAACGGTAGACTAATCGGCTTTCCGTACAACCCCGTGGAGTGATGGCATGGCGGACGTAAACAAGGTCGTTCTGGCGTATTCCGGCGGCCTGGACACTTCGGTGATCCTCAAGTGGCTGCAGGACACTTATAACTGCGAAGTGGTGACCTTCACCGCTGACCTGGGTCAGGGCGAAGAAGTAGAGCCTGCACGTGCCAAGGCGCAAGCCATGGGCGTGAAAGAGATCTACATCGACGACCTGCGCGAAGAATTCGTGCGTGACTTCGTGTTCCCGATGTTCCGCGCCAACACCGTCTATGAAGGCGAGTACCTGCTGGGTACCTCCATCGCCCGTCCGCTGATCGCCAAGCGCCTGATCGAGATCGCCAACGAAACTGGCGCCGACGCCATTTCCCACGGCGCTACCGGCAAGGGCAACGACCAGGTGCGTTTCGAGCTGGGCGCCTACGCCCTCAAGCCAGGCGTGAAAGTGATCGCCCCTTGGCGTGAATGGGACCTGCTGTCGCGCGAGAAGCTGATGGACTACGCCGAGAAGCACGCGATCCCGATCGAGCGTCACGGCAAGAAGAAGTCCCCGTACTCGATGGACGCCAACCTGCTGCACATCTCCTATGAAGGCGGCGTGCTGGAAGACACCTGGACCGAGCACGAAGAAGACATGTGGCGCTGGACCGTCTCGCCAGAGAACGCTCCGGACACCGCGCAGTACCTGGAACTGACCTACCGCAACGGTGACATCGTCGCGCTGGACGGCGTCGAGATGACCCCGGCCACCGTGCTGGCGACCCTGAACAAGATCGGCGGCGCCCATGGCATCGGTCGTCTGGACATCGTCGAGAACCGTTACGTGGGCATGAAGTCCCGTGGCTGCTACGAAACCCCTGGCGGCACCATCATGCTGCGCGCCCACCGTGCCATCGAGTCCATCACCCTGGACCGCGAAGTCGCTCACCTGAAAGACGAGCTGATGGCCAAGTACGCCAGCCTGATCTACACCGGCTACTGGTGGAGCCCTGAGCGCCTGATGCTGCAACAGATGATCGACGCCTCCCAGGTCAACGTGAACGGCGTGGTACGCCTGAAACTGTACAAGGGCAACGTCATCGTCACCGGCCGCAAGTCCGACGACTCGCTGTTCGACGCCAACATCGCTACCTTCGAGGAAGATGGTGGCGCGTACAACCAGGCCGACGCGGCGGGCTTCATCAAGCTCAACGCCCTGCGCATGCGCATCGCTGCCAACAAGGGCCGCAAGCTGTTCTGATTGCCCCCTGGTTGCACCCGAAAGCCCCGGCCCTTGCCGGGGCTTTCGCGTTTCCGGGCGCCAGTTTTCATGCCGGCGGCGCCGCTTGCCGGGCCGGCAGGCCGCCCTGGCGGCGGCTCAGCGTGGTGAGCGCGGCTTCATCCAGGTCGTAGGCGCTGATGGTGCATTCGGCGTTGTGCTCGAAGGCTTTGCCCAGCAGGTGCCCCAGCACCACGCTCACCGGGCTGCGCAGCTGCGACAGGCGATACAGCATGATCAAATGTCGTTCCCCAGGCGCTTTGGGGCGCAAGATCTCCTTGATCATGGCGTCCAGGTCCTGCTCGTTGGCGAAATGGCTGTAGTCGAGGATGTACAGGGCCCGGAACTCCTCGCTGCGGCCTTGGCGGACCACCGGCACATCGGCAACGGGCAGCGGGTGGCCAGGGGCGGCCGAAGGTGGCGGGAGCGGCGGTGGAGGCGTGTTGATGTTGCCAGCCTGGGCGGGTGCCGGCTGACCTTTGGCAATGTCCAGGAAGTCCTGTTCGTTGCTGAAGTCGGAGGGGGAATAAAGCACCTTGTAGTTGAAATTCAATGTTACAAAGAACAACAGTGTCAGGAACGGCGGGAAGCCGATAAGGAACCATGTATACAGGTCCTGGCTGTCGTCCTTTAGAAAGGGCAGCGAGGCCAGGGCTGACGCTTCGACTATGGCGGCAAATATGGCAATGATGGTCAGCGGGTTCTTTGTATGGGGCGGCGGGCTGGACATGAAAACTCCTTGGCACGGCCTGTTACCGGGCCGTATCTGTCGTTGGAATTCTAGAGTTTCTGCGGTGGTCGACCGGCTATGTATAGTTATTTTATTTGCGCATGTTGCGAATATATCGATTTATTCAGTTGTCATTTCCGTCGGGGCGGGAACGGCTTTCCCGCTGGATGCCTCGCCGGGCCCGGCCTGTAGGAGGATCTGCAGGAAGTGACAGGTGTAAGGTTATTTACAGTTCGATATAAAGAGAGACAACGGCAGTGAGCAGTATCTGCCACCCCACGACGTTATCCGCAGGTCGGATAATGTGCCCGTCTGGCTGTCCGACACAGAATGAATGGCTTGTAAGCAAATACTCAATTGCTGCTCATAAACCGATGTGCAATGCTTCTTGGTGTCAGATATTTTTCAATGTAGGGCTACCAATTGTCGGAAAAATCTGGAGAGAACTTCAAGGAGTGAGGTTTTCTGTAGGAATAGTCTCTCTCGGTTGTAGGTCTTGTCTTTGCCGTTAGGTAGCTGGCAGTGACGCAATGCAAAGTGCCGGACGACTAGGCTATTGTGCGGGCTCTAAAAATTCGAACAGCGAAAATTGGATTTTCCCATGAATAAAGTGCTGATCGTGGATGATCACCCTGTGGTTCGCCTGGCGTTGCGCATGCTGATGGAGCGCCACTGCTACGAAGTGGTCGGCGAAACCAACAATGGCGTGGATGCCTTGCAAATGGCCCGTGAGTACCAACCGGACCTCGTCATACTCGACATCTGCATTCCCAAGCTCGACGGCCTGGAGGTGATGGCGCGCCTGAGCAGCGAGCGCCGTGCCACCAAGGTGCTGGTGCTGACCTCGCAGATGCCCGGGCATTTTTCCATGCGTTGCATGCAGACCGGCGCGGCGGGCTACGTGTGCAAGCAGCAGGAGCTGACCGAGCTGCTCAGTGCCATCAAGGCGGTGCTGTCAGGCTACAGCTACTTCCCCAACCAGGCCCTGCATTCGGTGCGCTCCAGCCTGGGCAACGCTTCCGAGTCGCAGATGATCGAGCGCCTCTCGGGCCGCGAGATGATGGTGTTGCAGCAGTTGGCGCGGGGCAAGAGCAACAAGGAAATCGCCGACGGCATGTTCCTCAGCAACAAGACCGTCAGCACCTACAAGACCCGCCTGCTGCTCAAGCTCAATGCGCGGTCGCTGGTGGACCTGATCGAGCTGGCACAGCGCAACGGCCTGGCGTGAGCCGGCCCGCGGCCGGCGCGCGAAAGGGCAGGGTGGAAAAAGGGTTATAGATCGAAGTCGTAGTCGGCCAGCTGCTTCTGCAGGCGACGTTCTTCCAGCAGGTTGTCGATGGTGCGGCGCTTGCTCAGGTTGGTTTTTGCGGTTTCCGCAGGGGCTTCGGCTTCATCGTTGTCGACAGGGGCAAACTCGTCTTCCACATCCAGTTCTTCTTTACCGGTGCTCATAAAGTCAACTCCAGGCTTGCAGTGCCATTGGCGCACCTTATATCGGTAAATCTTTCGCGCGTAAAAAAGATTTTTTCAATCGCCTGATCAGCTTTTTCAATAAGCCTTCAATCGTCGGAGGTCTTGTGCTTGTAATCGCACAAATCTTCGATACGGCAGCTGCCGCAGCGCGGCTTGCGAGCCTGGCACACGTAGCGGCCGTGCAGGATCAGCCAGTGGTGGGAGTCGAGCAGGTATTCCCTGGGCACGAACTTGAGCAGGTTCTTCTCCACCTCCAGCACGTTCTTGCCTGGCGCGATGCCGGTGCGGTTGGCCACGCGGAATATGTGCGTGTCCACCGCCATGGTCGGCTGCCGGAAAGCGGTGTTGAGCACCACGTTGGCGGTCTTGCGGCCCACGCCGGGCAGTGCTTCCAGGGACTCGCGGTCCTGGGGCACCTCGCCGCCGTGCAGCTCCACCAGCATGCGGCAGGCTTCGATCACGTTGCGTGCCTTGCTGTTGTACAGGCCGATGGTCTTGATGTACTCGGACAGGCCTTCCACGCCCAGGGCATGGATGGCCGCCGGGGTGTTGGCCACCGGGTACAACTTGGCGGTGGCCTTGTTCACGCCCACGTCCGTGGACTGGGCAGACAGAATCACCGCAATCAATAGCTCGAAGGCCGAGGTGTAGGCCAGTTCGGTCTTGGGTTCGGGGTTGTCTTCATGCAGCCGGCGAAAGATTTCCCGGCGTTTGACGTTGTTCATCGGTCACGGTGTCCTGGGTTCGGGGCGTCGGCGGTGGCGGCCTGCTGCGCCTTGATCCGCGCCAAGGCCGCTTGTATCGGGTCGCTGATGGCGGTGGGCGCAGGCGCCTGTGCGGCTGGCGCCGGGCGCTGGGCCTCGCGCCGTGCGGCCAGGCTGGCCAGCCGCGCGTTGCGCTGTTCGAAACGCCTGCGGGCGCGGTCACGCTTGAGGGTGCGCGCCTGGCGTTCGCCATCGGTCTGCGCCAGGCCGCCGACGATGGCCACGCTGGCGTTGGCTGGCAACGGCCGCAGTTCGATGCAGTCCACCGGGCAGGGCGCCAGGCACAGGTCGCAGCCCGTGCATTCGTCGACGATCACGGTGTGCATCAGCTTGGCCGCGCCGACGATGGCGTCCACCGGGCAGGCCTGGATGCATTTGGTGCAGCCGATGCATTCGGCTTCACGGATATAGGCCACCTGGGGTGGTGCGCTGCCGCGGCTGGTGTCCAGGGCGATGACCGGCACCTGCAGCAGGTTCGCCAGGGCGGCGAGGGTCTCGGTGCCGCCGGGCGGGCATTTGTTGATTGCGTCGCCCCTCGACATCGCCTGCGCATAGGGCAGGCAGCCGCCATGGCCGCATTTGCCGCACTGGGTCTGGGGCAGCAGGGCGTCGATGCGTTGGGTCAGGCTCATCTTTCTGTCCGGCAGGGCCATGAACAATTGTGGGAGCTGGCTGGCCAGCGAGATTTTGAGGTGTCCCAAAAAGCTCGCTGGCAAGCCAGCTCCCACAAGAGTATTACTTGATGCGCTGGCCCGGCTTGGCGCCGCTGTCGGGGCTCAGCAGGTAGATCTCTTCGCCGCCAGGGCCGGCCGCCATGACCATGCCTTCGGACATGCCGAAGCGCATTTTGCGCGGCTTGAGGTTGGCGATCATCATGGTCAGGCGGCCTTCCAGCTCGGCCGGGTTCGGGTAGGCGCTCTTGATGCCCGAGAACACGTTGCGCTGCTCGTCACCGATGTCCAGGGTCAGGCGCAGCAGTTTGTCGGCGCCCTCCACGTGCTCAGCCTTGACGATCAGGGCCACGCGCAGGTCCACGGCAGCAAAGGTGTCGAACTCGATTTCCGCAGCCAGGGGTTCCTTGACCAGCTCGCCGTTGCCGGCCGGGGCGTTGGAGGCCTGGGCGGCTTCCAGGTCTTCCTTGGAGGCGTCGACCATGGCTTGCACCTTCACCGGGTCGATGCGGCTCATCAGCGCCTGGAACGGGTTGAGCTGGTGGTTGGCCAGCAGCGTGGCATGGTCGGCCCAGGTCAGCGGTGCGACGTTGAGGAACGCCTCGGCGTCGGCGGCCAGTTGTGGCAGCACCGGCTTGAGGAAGATCACCAGCTGGCGGAACAGGTTCACGCCCAGGGCGCACACGGCCTGCACTTCGGCCTGTTTGCCTTCCTGCTTGGCCAGGGCCCACGGTGCCTTGTCGGCGATGAAGGCGTTGGCGCGGTCGGCCAGGGCCATGATCTCGCGCATGGCGCGGGCGAAGTCACGGTTCTCGTAGGCTTCGGCGATGCTTGGCGCGGCGGCCAGGAAGGCGTCGGTCAGCTCCGGCGCGGCGTTCTCGGCCACCAGCACGCCGGCATTGCCCTTGTGGATGAAGCCTGCGCAGCGGCTGGCGATGTTGACCACCTTGCCCACCAGATCGGAGTTGACCTTCTGCACGAAGTCTTCCAGGTTCAGGTCCATGTCGTCGACGCCACGGCCCAGCTTGGAGGCGTAGTAGTAGCGCAGGTATTCGGGCGACAGGTGGTCCAGGTAGGTGCGCGCCTTGACGAAGGTGCCGCGCGACTTGGACATTTTCTGGCCGTTGACGGTCAGGTAGCCGTGCACGTTCACCGCGGTCGGCTTGCGGTAGCCGGCGCCTTCGAGCATGGCGGGCCAGAACAGGGCGTGGAAGTTGATGATGTCCTTGCCGATGAAGTGGTACAGCTCGGCGGTGGAATCCTTGGCCCAGTAGGCATCGAAGTCCAGGTCCGGACGGCGCGCGCACAGGTTCTTGAAGCTGGCCATGTAGCCGATCGGCGCGTCCAGCCACACGTAGAAGTACTTGCCTGGCTCGCCCGGGATCTCGAAGCCGAAGTACGGCGCGTCACGGGAGATGTCCCATTCCTGCAGGCCGCTGTCCAGCCATTCGGCCAGCTTGTTGGCGACGGCGTCCTGCAGGGTGCCGCTGCGGGTCCACTCCTGCAGCATGGCCTGGAAGTCGGGCAGCTTGAAGAAGAAGTGCTGGGAATCCTTGAGCACCGGGGTGGCGCCGGAGATCGCCGACTTGGGGTTCTTCAGCTCGGTGGGCGCGTAGGTGGCGCCGCATTTCTCGCAGTTGTCGCCGTACTGGTCTTCGGCCGCGCACTTGGGGCAGGTGCCCTTGATGAAGCGGTCGGCCAGGAACATCTGCTTGTCCGGGTCGAAGTACTGGGTGACCGAGCGCTGGGAGATGTGGCCGGCGTCACGCAGCTTCAGGTAGATCTGCGAGGACAGCTCGCGGTTCTCTTCGGCGTGGGTGGAGTGGAAGTTGTCGAACTCCACCAGGAAGTCGGCGAAATCGGTGCTGTGCTCGACCTGTACGCCGGCGATCAGCTGTTCAGGCGTGATGCCTTCCTTTTCCGCGCGCAGCATGATGGCCGAGCCGTGGGCGTCGTCGGCGCAGACGTAGGTGCACTGGTTGCCGCGGTGCTTCTGGAAACGCACCCACATGTCGGTCTGGATGTACTCGACCATGTGGCCAAGGTGGATCGAACCGTTGGCATAGGGCAGGGCGCTGGTGACGAGAATCTTGCGGGGCTCGGACATGGGGCTCGGCTACTTAGAAGTCAAAACAAGATCGGCCACTATAAAGGACCCGCGCGGTGCGGACAAACCCCCGTAGCAGCTGCCGCAGGCTGCGTCCTGGCCAGTGCGCGGTGCCAGAGCCTGCGCGGCGCCTGTGACGCGGCCTGCGGCCGCTGCTACAGAGATGGCGCGGGGCGTAGCAGCTGCCGCAGGCTGCGTCCTGGCCAATGCGTGGTGCCAGAGCCTGCGCGGCGCCTGTGACGCGGCCTGTGGCCGCCGCCACAGAGATGGCGCGGGGCGTAGCAGCTGCCGCAGGCTGCGTCCTGGCCGATGCGTGGTGCCAGAGCCTGCGCGGCGCCTGTCGCGTGTTGGGCTCATTGTTTTTCCACCGGTGCGCTGGACGCGCTAGGATAGCCGTCTGTCTTGCTCTGTCTTTATAACGGGAGAACCCATGGGTGCCGTCAATCGCGCCGCCGTCGAAGCCGTACTTGGCCAGTACACCGATCCCTACCTGAACCAGGACCCGGTCAGCGCCGGGTGTGTGCGGGCCATCGATATCGACGGCGGGCAGGTCAACGTGGTACTGGAGCTGGGCTACGCCGCCGGCCTGTTCAAGAACGGCTTCGCCCAGGTGCTGCAGACCGCCGTCGAAGGCCTGGACGGCGTGAGCCGCGCCACCGTGCGCATCGACTGCGTGATCGGCGCCCACAAGGCCCAGGCCCAGGTGCCGGGCATGGCCAACGTCAAGAACGTCGTCGCCGTGGCCTCGGGCAAGGGCGGGGTGGGCAAGTCCACCACCGCCGCCAACCTGGCCCTGGCCCTGGCCCGCGAGGGTGCGCGCGTGGGTATCCTCGACGCCGACATCTATGGCCCCAGCCAGGGCGTGATGTTCGGCATCGCCGAAGGCACCCGCCCGCAGGTCAAGGACCAGAAATGGTTCGTGCCGCTCAAGGCCCATGGCGTGGAAGTGATGTCCATGGCCTTCCTCACCGACGACAACACCCCCATGGTGTGGCGCGGCCCCATGGTCTCCGGCGCCCTGCTGCAGCTGATCACCCAGACCGCCTGGGACGACCTGGACTACCTGGTCATCGACATGCCGCCAGGCACCGGTGACATCCAGCTGACCCTGGCGCAGAAAGTACCGGTGGCCGGCGCGGTCATCGTTACCACGCCCCAGGACCTGGCCCTGCTGGACGCCAAGAAAGGCGTGGAGATGTTCCGCAAGGTCAACATCCCGGTGCTGGGTGTGGTCGAGAACATGGCCGTGCACATCTGCTCCAACTGCGGCCATGCCGAGCACCTGTTCGGCGAGGGCGGTGGCGAGAAGCTGGCGGCGCAATACGGTGTCGAGGTGCTGGCGTCGTTGCCGTTGTCGATGCTGATTCGCGAGCAGGCCGATAGCGGCAAGCCTACCGCCATTGCCGAGCCCGAAAGCCAGATCGCCATGGTCTACCAGGAGCTGGCGCGCCACGTGGGTGCGCGCATCGTGATGCAGGAAGCGGCGGCGCCGGCCATGCCGAGCATCACCGTCAGCGACGACTGAACCTGCCTGTCGCCGCTGCCTCTGGCAGCGGCTACGGTAAACCGCAGGCATAAAAAAACCCCGCTCGTGAGCGGGGTTCTTTTGAACTGTTCAGTACAAGTTAGATAACTTGAACTTCTTCAGCTTGCATGCCTTTCTGGCCGCGGGTAGCGACGAAAGAAACCTGCTGGCCTTCTTTCAGGCTTTTGAAGCCGTCAGCCTGGATAGCTTTGAAGTGAACGAACAGGTCGTCACCGGATTGTGGAGTGATGAAGCCGAAGCCTTTTTCATCGTTGAACCACTTAACGGTACCGGTTTGGCGATTGGACATGGTGAGTCTCCTTGGACAAAGTTAACTGCGGTTCAGGAAATGCCCTGGCCGAGACTGAGTGCAAAGAGCAGGAAAATTCATGGAGATGTAAAACATCGGGTAGAGATTCTCAGTGACACAAGCAACACAGTGACGCCACCTTAACCCTTTTTCCGGGGCCTGCCAATGCCATTCGCCGCGAATAACACAAATCATGACTGACGGTGCCGGCGGGTGGCGAAAAGTCGCAGTTTTCGCGGGCTGCAAGGCATGAAATGACCGGGCGGTCCGAACAAATGACCACGGTGCTTTGAGCCGTGGCGCCCGGTCCGGTAAGATGCGGGCAACATTTTCACCACCTCGCTATTCAGGACACCCCGCCATGAGCATCAAATCGGACAAGTGGATTCGCCGCATGGCGCAAGAGCACGGCATGATCGAGCCTTTCGTCGAGCGCCAGATGCGCGGTGAAGGCGCCGACCGGCTGATCTCCTTCGGCGTGTCCAGCTACGGCTACGACGTACGCTGCGCCGATGAATTCAAGGTGTTCACCAACATCAACTCGGCCACCGTGGACCCGAAGAACTTCGACGAGAAAAGCTTCGTCGACGTGAAAAGCGACGTCTGCATCATCCCGCCGAACTCCTTCGCTTTGGCCCGCACCGTCGAGTACTTCCGCATCCCGCGCAACGTGCTGACCATCTGCCTGGGCAAGAGCACCTACGCGCGCTGCGGCATCATCGTCAACGTCACCCCGCTGGAACCGGAGTGGGAAGGCCACGTGACCCTGGAGTTCTCCAACACCACCACGCTGCCGGCGAAAATCTACGCCAACGAAGGGGTGGCGCAGATGCTGTTCCTGGAGTCCGACGAAGAATGTGAAGTGTCCTACAAGGACCGTGGTGGCAAGTACCAGGGCCAGCGTGGCGTGACCCTGCCGCGTACATAATCCGACCGGCGCAAGGAATTAGTCGGGAAAAAGGCACTCTATCGAGGTGAACTGTTCCGTTTCGCGTCATGCGAAGCGGGCCATTGACCAGGGAGTGCCTATGAAAATCGACCCGACCATCAGCGCCGAACTGGCCAGGCTGGAGCCCAACCAGGTTGGCGTGCTTGCCTGGACCTTGCTGGCCAACCCCATGGCCCACCAGGCGGGCGGCGTACCGGGCCAACCGGACCCCGACCCCAACCCCGATTACCCGCAGCCCGAAGAACCGGGCGAGCCGACCATCCCCGATCAACCCCCACCCGCGCCCGTGGCCTGACGCCGCACCGGCCACACCTGGCCGTCGCCGACCACGAACAGCTGGTCGGCCCGGCCGGGGCGCAGCGCATGCCCCCCTGTGAAGGCGCCGAACGCCGGTAGCAGGCTGACCTCTTCCCCAAAGCTGAAACACGGCAGCCGCAGGCTTTGCCGCCCTTTGCCCTGCAAGCGGTACACCGGGTGCACGTGGCCGGCCAGCACCGGCAGCCGCGGGTGCGGCTCGGGTTCATGTTGCAACGCGAACGGCCCCAGCGGCAGCGGCTCGGCCACCACCTCGAACGCCAGCGAGGCAGGCGGGTCGCCGGCGCGGCGGTCGTGGTTGCCGCGAATCAGCGTCACCGCCAAGCCGCCATGCCGATCACGCCACTGCTGCAGCGCCGCCAGGGTCGCCGGCCCCTGGGAGCCGGGGGCGTGGAGGAAATCACCGAGGAAGATCAGCCGCTGGCAGTCATGCCGTGCCAACAGCCGGTCCAGCACCGCCAGGTTGCTCGCGGTGGTGCCATGGGGCACCGGCTGGCCCAGGCGGCGGTAGGCGGCAGCCTTGCCGAAGTGCGCGTCGGCGATCAGCAGGGCGCGTTGCCCGGGCCAGTAGATGGCCTTCTCCGGCAGCAGCCACAAGGTGGTGCCGTGGAAGTCGAAGGCGTGATGGCCGCTCATGGCCCCGCCGCCGTTTCCAGGTCGCTGACCATGCGCGCGATGCGGTCCGCCAGCTTCTCCGAGCTGAGGCTTTCGCGGAAGCGCTCCACCATCAGCGGAAAGCCCAACGGCGTGGCGCGCTTGAGCGCGTGCAGGTCCAGGCGCTGGCCTTGCATGCGCACCAGCGTCTGTTCCAGGCGCTGCACGTCCAACTCCTGGCGCAGCACTTCTTCCTGGGCCTGGGTCAGCAGCAGGTTGCCGGCGTCGTATTGCTTGAACACCTCGAAGAACAGCCCGCTGGAGGCCTGCACCTGGCGGGTGCTCTTTTGCGAGCCGGGGTAGCCGCCGAACACCAGCCCGGAGATACGCGCGATCTCGCGGAAGCGCCGCAACGCCAGTTCGCCGGCATTGAGGCTGGCGAGCACGTCGGCCAGCAGTTGCTCGGGGCTCAGCAGCGCGCCGTTCAGCCACTGCGACCAGTCCACGGCGGTGGCGCTAAGCAGCTCGAAGCCGTAGTCGTTGACGGCGATGGAGAAGGTCAGCGGCTGGCGTTGGCTCATCCGCGAGGCCAGCAGGCTGCCCAGCCCCAGGTGCACCTGGCGGCCGGCGAAGGGGTAGAGGAACAGGTGCCAGCCTTCGCGGGACTTCAGGGTTTCCGCCAGCAGGGTGTCGGGGGTGGGCAGGGCCGACCAGTGCTGCTGCACCTCCAGCAGCGGCCGCACCGCGCGCATGGGTGGGCTCTGGTATTCGCCCTGCGCGGCCAGGCCCAGCTGGCGCACCAGGGCGGCGGCCAGTTCGCTGGACAGCGGCATACGCCCACCATTCCAGCGCGGCACGGCGGCCTTCTTCGCGGTGCTGCGCTTGACGTAGGCGGTCATGTTTTCCACCCGTACCAGCTCCAGCTGGCGCCCGGCGAACAGGAAACCGTCGCCGGGCCGCAGGCGGGCGATGAAGCCTTCCTCGACACTGCCCAGGGAGCGCCCGCCACCGCCCTTGCTCCAGAACTTCAGTTGCAGGCTGGCGTCGCTGACGATGGTGCCGATGCTCATGCGGTGGCGGCGCGCCAGGCGCGCGTCGGGCACGCGCCATACGCCGTGTTCGTCGGGTTCCACGCGGCGGTAATCGGGGTAGGCGGTGAGCGAGTGGCCGCCGTGGCGCACGAACGCCAGGGCCCAGGCCCATTCGTCGTCGGTGAGGTCGCGGTAGGCCCAGGCGCTGCGCACTTCGGCCAACAGTTCATCGGGCCGAAAGCCGCCGCCCAGGGCCATGCTCACCAGGTGCTGCACCAGCACGTCCAAGGGTTTGTGCGGGGATTCGCGCGGCTCGATCTGCCGCGCCGCCACCGCCTGCTCGGCAGCGGCGGCTTCCACCAGTTCCAGGCTGTGGGTGGGCACCAGGGTCACCCGCGATGGCCTGCCGGGGGCGTGGCCCGAGCGCCCGGCGCGCTGCATCAGGCGCGCCACGCCCTTGGCCGAGCCTATCTGCAGCACCCGCTCCACGGGCAGGAAGTCCACCCCCAGGTCGAGGCTGGAGGTGCAGATCACCGCCTTGAGTTGGCCGTCCTTGAGCGCGCGCTCCACCCAGTCGCGGGTCTCCCGGGCCAGGGAGCTGTGGTGCAGGGCAATGATGCCGGCCCAGTCGGGGCGCGCATCGAGAATCGATTGAAACCAGATCTCCGCCTGGGAGCGGGTGTTGGTGAACACCAGGCAACTGCTGCTGGTGTCGATCTCGCCCACTACCTGGTCGAGCATGCGCAGGCCCATGTGGCCGCCCCAGGGGAAGCGTTCGATGGCCGCCGGCAGCAGCGTGTCGACTTCGATGCGCTTGGCTTCGGCGCCTTGCACAGTGATGCCCTGGCCGGCGCCCAGCAGCACGTCCTGGGCGTGGGCCTGGTTGCCCAGGGTGGCCGAAATACCCCACACGATCAGCCCCGGCTGCCAGCGGCGCAGGCGCGCCAGGGCCAACTGCAACTGCACGCCGCGCTTGTTGCCGATCAGCTCGTGCCATTCATCCACCACCACCATGGCCAGGCTGGAGAATTCTGTCTTGGCGTGCTCGCGAGCCAGCAGCAGGGTCAGGCTTTCCGGGGTGGTGATCAGCGTGGTGGGCAGCCGCCGGCCCTGGCGGGCGCGCTCGGCGCTGCTGGTGTCGCCGGTGCGCAGGCCCAGTGACCAGGGCAGTTGCAGGTCGTCCAGGGGCGCTTGCAGGGCGCGATGGGTGTCGGCGGCCAGGGCGCGCATGGGCGTCAGCCACAGCACCGTCAGCGGCGCGGTGCGCGGGCCGGGCCTGGCGAAACGGTTGAGGGCGGCGAACCACAAGGCGTAGGTCTTGCCGGCGCCGGTGCTGGCGTGCAGCAACCCCGACTGCCCAGCCTTGACGGCCGCCCAGACCTGTTTCTGGAACGCGAAGGGCTTCCAGTGGCGGGCGGCGAACCAGGGTTTGGCGTGGTCGGGCATGGGCGCTGTCCGTGGGGGTTAAACCAGTGACAGCGGGGCGGGCAAGTTAGTTTAGTGTGGTCTGGGCTGGCCTCATCGCGAGCAAGCTCGGCTCCTACGGGATTGATGCGTTCCGTAGGAGCCGAGCTTGCTCGCGATGAGGGCGATAGGGTTACTTCAGGTTGCCACTGAGGAACTGGCGCAACCGCTCGCTCTTCGGGTTGCCCAGCACGTCCGCCGGCACCCCTTCCTCTTCCACCAGCCCCTTGTGCAGGAACATCACCTGGCTGGACACCTGGCGCGCGAAGCTCATCTCGTGGGTGACCATGATCATGGTGCGGCCTTCCTCGGCCAGGCCCTGGATCACCTTCAGCACTTCACCCACCAGCTCCGGGTCGAGCGCCGAGGTGGGTTCGTCGAACAGCATCACCTCGGGCTCCATGGCCAGGGCGCGGGCGATGGCCACGCGCTGTTGCTGGCCGCCGGAGAGGAACGCCGGGTACTGGTCGGCGACGCGCGCCGGCAGGCCGACCTTGTCCAGGTAGCGGCGGGCACGGTCCTCGGCCTCGTGCTTGCTCACGCCCAGCACCCGCCGCGGGGCCATGGTGACGTTCTCGAGCACGCTCATGTGGCTCCACAGGTTGAAGTGCTGGAACACCATGGCCAGGCGTGTGCGGATGCGCTGCAGCTCGTCAGGGTCGGCCACGCGCATGCCGTGGCTGTCCTGCACCATGCGGATCTGCTTGCCGTCCAGGCTCATGGCGCCGTCGTTGGGGGTTTCCAGGAAGTTGATGCAGCGCAGGAAGGTACTCTTGCCCGAGCCGCTGGCGCCGATCAGGCTGATGACGTCGCCGGTCTTGGCCTTGAGCGAAACCCCCTTGAGTACTTCGTTGTCGCCGTAGCGTTTGTGCAGGCCATCGATGGTCAGTTTGTACATGGGCAATCAGGTCTCAAGGCGAAAGAAGGTAGCCGCTGCGGTAGGCTTCGCGGCCGGCGACGTGGGCCACCACCATGCCGGCGGTGGCCATGCGCCGCAGCGAGCGGGCGTACATCACCCCGGCCTGGGCGCAGCGCACGGCGGTGATGCGGTCGCTGATGGGGTCGATGACGTCGGCGATCAGTTGGCCGGCGCTCACGACCTCGCCCGGCAGCACATGGAACACCAGCAGGCCGCCGGCGGCGCTGACCACCGGCTCCACCGCCGCCAGGGGCGTGGCCGGGTAGGGCAGTTCGGGCAGCGGCGGCTGCTCGCCGGCGATGGCGCCGTGGTGGGTCAGGTAGTCGATGATCGCCTGGCAGTCTGTGGCGGCGGTGTGGTGGTCGACATCGCCCTGGCCGCGCAGCTCCAGGGTCACCGAGAAGCTGCCCTGGGGAATCTCGAAACGGTGGTTGAAGCGCTGCTGCAGCTCCCACCACACCAGGGTGAAGCACTCGTCGAACGACTGCCCGCCCGAGTCGGTTGCCAGCAGGCTGGCCTGGGCGCCCAGGTAGCGCGACAGTGGCTCCACCTTCGGCCAGGCCTCGGGCGTGGTGTACAGGTGCGCCACGGCCTCGAAGTCGCAGTGCAGGTCCAGCACCATGTCGGCGTCGCAGGCCAGGCGCTGCAGGATCAGGCGCTGGGACTGCAACTGCGTGGCCGGCACCTGGGCTTCCAGCGCCCGGCGCAGGGCCGCGCGGATCAGCCGCGCATTGTGCTGCGGGTCGTCGCCCAGGTGCGGCGCCACCTCGGTGCCCACTTCGTCGCTGAGGTCGACGAACAGGCGGTTGAAGTTCTGCCCGCTCTCCAGCTCGTAGCGGCCCAGGGGCACGTCCATCAGCACCTGCTCCAACCCTACCGGGTTGGCCACGGGCACCAGGACGATCTCGCTGTTCAGCTGCCCGGCCTGCTCCAGCTCGGCCAGGCGCTGCTTGAGGTGCCAGGCCACCAGCATGCCGGGCAGTTCGTCGGCGTGCAGCGAGGCCTGGATGTAGATCTTGCCGGCGCCGTCCGTGGGGCCGTAGTGAAAGCTGTGGATCTGCCGGCCGGTGCCTGGCACCGGGCTGATCAGGTCATGGGTGCGATGGTGCATTTCCGGTTCCTAGTGCGCAGGGCCGAGGAAGGCCAGCCAGCGGCGTTCCGCCAGGCGAAACAGGCCCACCAGCGTGAAGGTGATGGTCAGGTAGATCAGCGCGGCGATGCCGAACGACTGGAAGGTCATGAAGGTGGCCGAGTTGGCGTCGCGGGCCACTTTCAGGATGTCCGGCACCGTGGCGGTGAAGGCGACGGTGGTGGAGTGGAGCATCAGGATCACTTCGTTGCTGTAGAACGGCAGCGAGCGGCGCAGGGCCGACGGCATGATCACGTAAGTGTAGAGCTTCCAGCCGGTCAGGCCGTAGGCCTTGGCCGCTTCCACCTCGCCGTGGTTCATGCTGCGGATGGCGCCGGCGAAGATCTCGGTGGTGTAGGCGCAGGTGTTCAGGGCGAAGGCCAGGATGGTGCAGTTCATGGCGTCGCGGAAGAACGCGTTCAGCTCTGGCTGGTTGCGCACCGCCTCGATGCTGTAGATGCCCGTGTAGCAGATCAGCAGCTGGATATACAGCGGCGTGCCGCGGAACAGGTAGGTGTAGAACTGCACCGGCCAGCGCAGCCAGAAGTGCGTGGACACCCGGGCGATGGACAGCGGGATGGACACCACGAAGCCGATGGCGATGGAGGCGGTCAGCAGCCACATGGTCATGGCCAGGCCGGTGATGTGCTGGCCGTCCGAATAGAGGAACGGGCGCCAGTATTGTTGCAACAGTTCAATCATCGCACGGCCTCCCGGCTGCCAGCGCTGTAACGCCGCTCGGCCCAGCGCAACACCACGTTGGAGGCGCTGGTGATCAGCAGGTAGATGACGGCCGCCAGGACCAGGAAGTAGAACAGCTGGTAGGTGCTCTTGCCTGCGTCCTGGGCGGCCTTGACCAGGTCGGCCAGGCCGATGATCGACACCAGGGCGGTGGCCTTGAGCATCACCATCCAGTTGTTGCCGATGCCTGGCAGGGCGAAGCGCATCATCTGCGGGAACACCACGTAGCGGAACCGCTGGCCGCGTTTCAGGCCATAGGCGGTGGCCGCTTCCACCTGGCCGCGCGGCACGGCGAGGATGGCGCCACGGAAGGTTTCGGTGAAATAGGCGCCATAGATGAACCCGAGGGTGATCACACCAGAGGTGAAAGGATCGATCTCGATGTAGTCCCAGTCCATGGCATCTGTGAGATTGGTCAGCCAGGTTTGCAGGCTGTAGAAGATCAGCAGCATCAGCACCAGGTCGGGCACGCCGCGAATCAGGGTGGTGTACAACTGTGCGGGAACCCGCAGCACTTTAAGGCTTGATAGCTTGGCGCTGGCGCCCAGCAGGCCCAGGCCAACGCTCACCAGCAGTGACAGCACCGCCAGCTTGATGGTCATCCAGGTGCCTTCCAGCAGGATCGGGCCAAAGCCCTTCAGGCTGAATGCCGAAAGCCCCAGGTTTTGTAATAGGTCGTCGAACATGGATGGTGCCTGTGCAGGTAGAAAAAACGCCTTCCCCCGGACGGGAGAAGGCGTCGTTACCAATTGTTACTTGCCGCTGTACAGGTTCAGATCACCGAAGTGTTTCTTCTGAATGGTGTCGTAGGTGCCGTCCTTGTGTAACGCTTCGATACCTTTGTCCAGCAGGGCCTTGAGCTCTTTGTTACCCTTTTTGATACCGACGGCGGTCTTGGCCGGCAGCAGTGGGTCGTCAACCGGCTTGCTGACTTCGTAGTCGGCGCCCTGTGGCGATTTCAGGAAGCCCAGTTCGGCCTGCAGCATGTCCTGGATGGAAGCGTCCAGGCGGCCCGAGGTCAGGTCGGCATAGACCTGGTCCTGGTTGGCGTAGGCCTTGGTGGTCACGCCGGCCTTGTCCAGCACGGCCTTGGCGTAGGCTTCCTGGATGGTGCCCTGCTCGTAGCCCACGGTCTTGCCTTTGAGCGACTCGGGGGTGCTGTAGCCTGCACCTTTTTTGAACACCAGCGCGGTCGGGCCGGAGAACAGTTCGCTGGAGAAGTCGATGACCTTGGCGCGCGCGTCAGTCACGGTCATGGACGAGATCACGCCGTCGAACTTGCCGGCGTTGAGGCCGGGGATCATGCCGTCGAAGTCATTCTCGACCCACTTGCACTCCACTTTCAGCTCTTTGCAGATGGCATTGCCCAGGTCGATGTCAAAGCCCACCAGGCTGCCGTCGGCGGCCTTGGATTCGAACGGTGCGTAGGATGGGTCGACGCCGAAGCGCAATACCTTGTAATCCTTGGCCATCGCGGCGCCAGCAGACAAACATAAGGCCAGTGCAGAAAGGGTCAGCAATGCTTTTTTCATTGTGCAGTCCTTAGAACCTGAGAAGAGCGTACAGGTGTACGCGACATTCGTTACCGGCGGATGCCAGACATCATTCTGATAGCAATTTTCGCACCACAGTACCCGAACGAGCGTTTAAATGGGGCGCCCGGAAGGCTCTGGCGCTGCGGCCTGCCCAAAATCGGGCAGCCCCGCAAACGCGCCCCAAAAGTGGGCAATCAGCTCAACAGGTCTTGCAGCGTAGCCAGACTATCGGCTTCTTCCACCGGCTTGTCATGCCGCCAGCGCAACATGCGCGGAAAACGTACGGCAATGCCGCTTTTATGACGTTTTGACAGGGCAATGCCCTCGAAACCCAGCTCGAACACCAGGGTAGGGCGCACGCTGCGCACCGGGCCGAATTTCTCCACCGTGGTCTTGCGCACGATGGCGTCCACCTGGCGCATTTCCTCGTCGGTCAGCCCCGAGTAGGCCTTGGCGAACGGCACCAGGGTGCGCTCGCTGGCCTCGGGCGGGCCGTCCCACACGGCGAAGGTGTAGTCGCTGTACAGGCTGGCGCGGCGGCCGTGGCCGGCCTGGGCGTAGATCAGCACGGCGTCGACGCTGAAGGGGTCGACCTTCCATTTCCACCAGGTGCCCATGTCCTTGGTGCGGCCCACGCCATACAGGGCGTCGCGGGCCTTGAGCATCATGCCTTCCACGCCCAGGCGCCGCGACTGTTCGCGCAGGCGGGCCAGGTCCAGCCAGCTCTCGCCATGCAGCAGTGGCGACAGCTGCAGCACGGGCGCCGCCGTGGCCGCCACCAGACGCTCCAGCTCGGCGCGCCGTTGCCCCTGGGGCCGGCTGCGCCAGTCGTGGCCCTGCCATTCCAGGAGGTCATAGGCCAGCACCACCACGGGCACCTCTGCCAGCAGCTTCTTGCCCAGGGTCTTGCGGCCGATGCGCTGCTGCAGCAGGGCGAACGGCTGCACCTGGGGCTGGGCGTCGGCTTTCCACACCACGATCTCGCCGTCGATGACGGTGCCGTCGGGCAGGCTTTGCTCCAGCGCCATCAGCTCCGGGAAGCGTTCGCTGACCAGTTCTTCACCGCGGGACCAGATCCACAGGCGGCCGTCGCGCTTGACCAGTTGCGCGCGGATGCCGTCCCATTTCCACTCCACCTGCCAGGCGTCGACCGGCCCCAGCAGGGCGTCGAACTGGTCCACTGGCTGCTGCTGCGAGTGGGCGAGGAAAAACGGGTAGGGCTGGCCGCCGCGCTGAGCGTGTTCGTCGGCGGATTCAGCGGCGATCAGCGTGCGGTAGCTGTCGGCGGTGGGCCGGTGGGACAGGTCGGTGTAGCCCACCAGGCGCTGGGCCACGCGCTTGCTGTCGATGCCGGCCAACTGCGCCAGGGCGCGGGTTACCAGCAGTTTCGACACACCGACGCGGAAGCTGCCGGTGATCAGCTTCAGGCACACCATCAGGCTCTGCCGGTCCAGTTGCGCCCATAGCTGCGGCAGGCGCTCGGCCAGGGCCTCCGGCGGCAGGCCGCGCAGGGGCAGCAAGGCTTCTTCCACCCACCAGGCCAGGCCCTGGTCGCTGCTGTGGGCGGTTTCCGGCAGCAGCAGGGAAAAGGTCTCGGCCAGGTCGCCGACGGCCTGGTAGCTTTCCTCGAACAGCCACTCGGGCAGGCCACTGGTGTGCACTGCTATGTCACGCAGCACGCGGCTGGGCACCAGCTGGCGCGGGCGGCCACCGGAAAGGAAATACACCGCCCAGGCGGCGTCGGCGGCGTCGGCCTGGCTGAAGTAGGCCAGCAGTGCGTCGCGCTTGGCGTTGGTGGAGGTGGTTTCGTCCAGGCGCCCGTAGAGTTCGGCAAAGGCTTTCATGCGCTGGCTTGCTCCTCGTCTTCATCACCGTACTCGGTGGTAAAGCCTTGGGCGTCCAGCCCCAGGTCGCGCAGGTAGCGCACCAGCACCGCCACCGAGCCGTGGGTGACCATGACCCGTTCGGCGCCGGTCTGCTCGATGGCCCACAGCAGGCCGGGCCAGTCGGCGTGGTCGGACAGCACGAAGCCGCGGTCCACGCCGCGCCGCCGGCGGGTGCCGCGCAAGCGCATCCAGCCGCTGGCGAAGGCGTCGCTGTAGTCGCCGAAACGGCGCATCCAGGTGCTGCCGCCGGCCGAGGGCGGGGCCAGGATCAGCGCCTGGCGCAGGGCCGGGTCGGTCTTCTTGAAGTCGCCGGCGTACTGGGTCTGGGGAATGTGGATGCCGCCCTCGCGGTACACCCGGTTCAGCGGCTCGACGGCCCCGTGCACCAGAATCGGGCCAATGCTGGCGTCGATGCCGTGGAGGATGCGCTGGGCCTTGCCGAACGCGTAGGCGAACAACACGCTGGCCTTGCCGGCTTGGGCGTTGGCCCGCCACCAGTCATCTATTTCGGCGAAGATCTCCCGTTGCGGCTGCCAGCGGTAGATGGGCAGGCCGAAGGTGGATTCGGTGATGAAGGTATGGCAACGCACCGGCTCGAAGGGCGCGCAGGTGCCGTCGGCCTCCACCTTGTAGTCGCCGGAGGCCACCCACACCTCGCCCTGGTACTCCAGGCGCACCTGCGCCGAGCCCAGCACGTGGCCGGCCGGGTGGAAGCTGAGGGTAACGCCGTGGTGCACCAGGCGCTCGCCGTAGGCCAGGGTCTGCAGGTTGATGTCGGCGCCCAGCCTGGCGCGCAGAATGCCGGCGCCGGGGCTGGCGGCCAGGTAATGAGTGTTGCCGGTGCGCGCGTGGTCGCCGTGGCCGTGGGTGATCACAGAGCGTTCCACGGGCCGCCAGGGGTCGATGTAGAAATCCCCGGGCGGGCAGTACAGGCCTTCGGGGCGGGCAATGACGAGGTCCATGGGCGGCGGCCTGTGGCAGGGGGCTTAATCGTCAGAGGCTGCGCCGCCGCCGGAAGTTCGCTAATTGTGCGCGTTTGCGTAGGGACGTGACTGAGGGTAGGTTGGAGGTTCAAATCACTGAGGATGGCTGCCATGAACCTGCGCTGGATAACGGTTCCGCTCTTGATGCTTGCCGCCAGTGGGCCGGTGCTGGCCGCCGATTGCCCGGAACTGCTGCAAGGGCAGATGACCAAACTGCGCGGCAAGGAGGCCATCGACCTGTGCCAGCGCTTTGCCGGCAAGCCGCTGGTGGTGGTCAACACCGCCAGCTACTGCGGCTTCGCCCCGCAGTTCAGTGGGCTGGAAGGCCTGTACATTCGCTACAAGGACAAGGGCCTGGAAATGATCGGCGTGCCGTCCAATGACTTCAAGCAGGAGGCCCAGGACAGCGCCGAGACCGCCAAGGTCTGCTACGCCAACTACGGCGTCACTTTCACCATGACCCAGCCGGCGCCCGTGCGCGGTGCCGACGCCACCCATTTGTTCAAGGTACTGGCGGAGCAAAGTAGCGCGCCCAAGTGGAACTTTTACAAGTACGTGGTGGACCGCCAGGGCAATGTGGTGGCGAGCTTTTCCAGCATCACCAAGCCCGACGACCCGGACCTGATCGCCGCCGTGGAAAAAGCCATCGCCTCAAAACCCTGAGGCATGAAAAAACCCGCCGAGGCGGGTTTTTTCGTGCTGCAGGTACGTGAATCAGAAGCGGTAGGTAATCGAGGTACCGAAGCCGCTGGCGCTGTTCTTGTACTTGGAGCTGTAGGCCAGCTTGGTAGCCGACACTTCGTTGATCTTCACGCTCTCTTCCCACAGGTAGGAGTAGGCGAAGTCCAGGGTGATGTTTTCCACGGGGGTGTAGCCCACGCCGAAGCTGACGGCCTGGCGGTCGCCGGTAGGGATGCGTGGCGAACGGTCGACGTTGTTGGTAGGCGACTGGTCAACCGAGTAACCGGCGCGCAGCACCACTTCCTTGTTCAGCTGGTAGGCGGCACCGATGGCGTGGGCCCAGGTGTCGTGCCAGTTCTGCTCTTCGGTGATGGTGCTCAGCGAGCCCGACAGCAGCGCAGGCACGCCTTTGTTCTCCACGGTGATGTCTTTCAGGCGGCTCCAGCGGGTCCAGGTGCTGCCGGCGTACACGGTCCAGTCGTCACCCAGCTTCTGGGTCACGGAGAAGTCCACGGATTCCGGGGTGTCCAGGTCCAGCGAGGCGTCGTAGCTGTGGCCGCTCAGGCCCAGCAGGCTGAAGGTGCCGCCGGTGACCTTGGTGTCGCCGTCCAGGTGGTAGTCCACCTTGGAGTGGTAGGTCAGGCCCAGGCTGGTGGTCGGCGTGGCCTGCACCAGGATACCGGCGTTGAAGCCGATGGCGGTGTCGTTGCCGTTGATCTTCACCTTGCCGTCGTTGGTGCCGGGGGTGAAGGAGTTGGGCACCATGGAGCTCAGCTCGCCGTCGATGCGGTTGATGGTCGGGCCGAAACCGATCGACACGATATCGTTGAACGCATAGCTGACGGTAGGCTGGAAGGTCATGACCGAGACCTTGCTCTTGTTGGCGTAGTAACGGCCAGCGAAGTCGCTGTGGTAGTCGGTGATCAGGCCGAACGGCACGTAGAAGCCGACACCGAAGGCCCAGTGGTCATCGATTGGCTGTACGTAGTAACCCATGGGCACGGTAGTCACCGGCACCATGTCGCCACCCTCTTTGCCCCCCAGGGTGGCCTTGGTGTCGCTGATGTCGGTCTTCGCGTCAATCACGGCCGCGCCCACGGTGGCTTGGGCTTTCTTGAGGCGCGACATGCCGGCAGGGTTGCCGTAGATGGTGCTGGCGTCATCGGCAGAAGACGAACGGCCGGCGAAGCCGGTGCCCATGCCGCTGATGCTGGTTTCGTTGATGGCAAAGCCACTGGCGAACAGCTGGGTAGAGGCGAGTGCGACGGCGATGCTGATTGTGGTCTTGAGCATTACTTTTTTCATTATTAGAACTCCATGTGATCACCGAAGCGAAAACTACCAACATTTTCGCCGCGGCGCTATAGCCCGTATCGCAGGAGATAGAGCGGTTTTGTAGGACAATCCGACCAGGCTGGAAGCTTATAAGCTGGCGTTATGCCATGATCTTCAGCTGGCTAATCTGTCAGTAACGGTGATGCAGCTTGCCCAGGCGGCGGTGAAATCCCTTAAACGACCCTGGGGTTGGAAGGTTTGGCGCCATATTCTGGCCATGCCGATAACATCATCGGCCTGTGGCAAGGGCGTTTTCTGCTCTTCGATCAACAGCCAGGCAATAGCCGTGGCGTACCGAAGGTTGACGGTCAATTCCTGATGCGGGCCACTTAAAAAAGCATGCTGGCTGGCGAGCCCCCTCACGAGGCTGGCCAAATCGGGGTCCAGGGCCAGGTAATGGTCCCACAAGGCCTGGTGGCGCAACGCGCCGATGCGGTACAGGCCGTGGCCACGACGATCGTGCAGGGCGGTGCCCAGGGCCGATTGGCTGGCCGCCACGCCCAACAGCAAGGCCTCGGCGGTAGCGCAGTGACGGCCCAGGTACAGCAGCGTCGGGCGTATCACGTACTGGCTCAATTCCCGTGCGGCGATCCCCATAAAACCCTTCGACCTCTCTGTCTGGCCGACGGAACCTGGGTGCTTGGCAGCAGTGAATCGGATGGCTCCGCCGGAAGCGGCTTGGGGCCGCTTGAATTGAAGTGTAGTGTCATATTTGTGCTGTAAAGGGCTGTTTTTAAATTATTTGCCCGTTTGAGGGGGCGGCGCATATGCCCTCAGGTGATAAAGAAACCTTGCAGCACGTAGCAGCAACTGTCTTGTGGGAGCTGGCTTGCCAGCGAGCTTTTATGGCCCCAACAGCTCGCTGGCAAGCCAGCTCCCACAGGATGTAGCAGCGGCCGCAGGCCGCGTCCAAGGCGCCGCGCTGTTCCCGGCCCACCGCGGTGAGCCCGGACGCCGCCTTCGGCGGCTGCTACAGGGCGCGTTAAGTGATCACCCATAAAAAAGCCCCGCTCATGGCGGGGCCTTGGGTGCAGCCTGGGCGTTTTAGGCGACCAGTGCCTGGCGCGTACGGTCGATCACGGCCTGCAGCGGCTCGGCGCTGGAGTATTGCTCCGGGTACAGGCGTTCGCTGTGGCGGGCAATACCGTGCTCGTTGACGACGGTGAAGCTGAAGCAGCCTTTGCGAGCTGCCATGATCAGGCAGTTCAGCGGTGCGAAGGCGTCAGTCAGGGTGCGCATGGCGTCTTGGGTATGAATAGTGTTCATAGTTATTGGATGTTCCTGCAAAAGACACGGATATGATCCGTGCACACTAAAAACGTTCCAGTAACGCGGGCCACCATTGGCCGGACGAAGAACCTGACTGGAACAAAGCAGCCAGTGTGAGCGCATTTAAAATGTGGCGCTTGGGCTGACCGGTAGGTACTTAGGAGGACAGGCAACACACCGGGGCAAAGGTTCGCTGCCCGTGGGTGAAGATCCTGATCAATCAGCAGGTTGGTTAGGTCAGAGTAAAGAGGCTTGTCAGCGATGCCTGGCGTTGGCCACGGCTCGTGAAGTGTTTACCTGGAAACCATCGAGTAGGTCGGGTCCGCTGTTTCAGCAGGGGGTTCGCTTTGCTGCGAACGACGTGCTGGAGGACTGTGTCGACCAGAAATTGACTTTCAGCTTGGTACTAACAGTGGCAAGCCTAACTGATAGCCTGGGTGACTTGCAAGTGTTTTTTCAATTCACCTGCTGTATCACCGGCGGCCCGGGGTGCACCCTTGTGCCTCAGATCAGCAGCAGACCAGTTTGCCTACAAAAACTCGCCCTGTGAAGCCCCTGAAGTCGCTTTTTCGCGCCCCACGCTTGACAGGGAGTACGAAAATGGTGCGGCCCCGTGCCTCCATTCAGGGCGGTTGTACACATGTGGCAATGAAACCGTCATGTCCCTGCAAACGCCTTGCCGAAAGTTCCCCTACGCCGCATTGAAAATTTAAGTCAATGAAAAAAAACGCTTTTTTTAACTGGTGAAAAAATCGACAGTTTGACTGGAGGCCCTATTCTACAAGGGTTTGCGGGCGGGGAAGGGCGGTTGTCCACTGACTTATCCACAGCTTCTGTGGATTGTCCCGAGCGCTTGCTCTAGCACGGGCGTACCCGGATATTTCATGTTTCTTACCAAGTCGCCAGCGGATTTTGTCAATGGTGGGAGGGGGGAAAATTTCATCGGCCGGGCGCTGATATTTTTTTTTCCAACCGATGCAAAAACGTGCGGCTATCGCCCGACCGGAGGCATTCACCTGTACGGGTTTGCCGCCAGTCGTCGCTTCGCTCAGACTGTGACCTTTGTTAGAACGCGGTGGAATTTGAAATGGCATTTGACATCACCAGCCTGTTGCTCGGCCTGCTGCTGGCGGGGGCGCCGAGCCTGGCGCTGGCCTGGGGCATACAGCGTCGCCTGAGCGCCTTGAGCGCCGAGTCGGCGCTGTGGCAGGAGCGCCTGACCACCGCGCAATTGGCCCAGGACGGCCTGAGTGCGCAGCTCGATGCCAGCCGCGACGAGGTCAGCGACCTGTCCCAGGCCAACGCGGTCAAGCAGGCGGAGCTGGCGGCCCAGGGGCGTGAGCTGGACCTGCTGCAGATCGAGCGCGACAACGCCCGCGATGCCGCCCACGCCTGGAATATCGAGCGCAGCGGCAAGGAAGGCGAGTTGCGCCGCCTGGATGCCCAATGCGCGGCATTGCAGGCCGAGCTGCGCGAGCAGCAGGACAGCCACCAGCAGCGCCTCACCGACCTGCAGGGCTCGCGCGACGAGCTGCGGGCGCAGTTCGCCGAGCTGGCCGGGAAAATCTTCGACGAGCGCGAACAGCGCTTCGCCGAGACCAGCCAGCAGCGCCTGGGGCAACTGCTGGACCCGCTGAAGGAACGCATCCAGTCGTTCGAGAAGCGCGTGGAGGAAAGCTACCAGCAGGAGGCCCGCGAGCGCTTCTCCCTGGGCAAGGAACTGGAACGCCTGCAGCAGCTCAACCAGCGCCTGAGCGACGAGGCCACCAACCTCACCCAGGCCCTCAAGGGGCAGAAAACCCAGGGCAACTGGGGCGAGCTGATCCTGGAGCGCGTGCTCGAGCATGCGGGCCTGGAGAAGGGCCGCGAGTACCAGACCCAGGTCAGCCTCAAGGGGCCCGACGGCGAGCGCTTCCAGCCGGACGTGCTGATCATGCTGCCGGGCGACAAGCAGGTGGTGGTGGACTCCAAGGTCAGCCTCACGGCGTACCAGCAGTACATCAGCGCCGATGACCCGGCGGTGGCGCAGACGGCGCTCAAGCAGCACGTGCTGTCGCTGCGCAACCACGTCAAGGGTTTGTCGGGCAAGGACTACAACCGCCTGGAAGGCCTGCACAGCCTGGATTTCGTCCTGCTGTTCGTGCCTATCGAGGCAGCCTTCTCGGCGGCGTTGCAGGCTGAGCCCAACCTGTTCCAGGAGGCCTTCGACCGGCAGATCGTAATCGTCAGCCCGACCACGCTGCTGGCCACCCTGCGGGTGATCGACAGCCTGTGGAAGCAGGAGCGCCAGAGCCAGAACGCCCGGGAGATCGCCGAGCGCGCCGGCTGGCTGTACGACAAGTTCGTGCTATTCATCCAGGACCTGGACGAGGTGGGCAACCGCCTGCAGCAGTTGGACAAGGCCTACAGCGCGGCGCGCAACAAGCTCACTGACGGCCGTGGCAACCTGGTCAGCCGCACCGAGCAGCTCAAGCTGCTGGGCGCCCGCGCCAGCAAGAGCCTGCCGGCCGACCTGCTGGAGCGCGCCATGACCGACGCCGAGGGCGCCTCACTGCCGGCTGAGGTGCCGGTTCAGTAAGGCACGCAGCGCCGCCGGTTTCACCGGCTTGGCCAGATAGTCGAGGCCGGCGGCGTGCACCTGGGCCAGTATCTCGGGGCGGCCGTCGGCGCTGATCACCATGCCCGGCAAGGGCGCGCCCAATTGCGCGCGCAGCCAGGCCATCAGCTGCGGGCCGGTGTCGCCTTCGTCCAGGTGAAAGTCCACCAGCGCCAGGTGCGGGCGCATGCCCTGGGCCAGCAGCTGGCCGCAAGTGGCGCGGTCGCGAGCGGTGAACACCTGGCAGCCCCAGCGGCTGAGCAGGCTGTGCATGCCCATGAGAATGCTGTCCTCGTTGTCCACGCACAGCACCTGCAGGCCGGTGAGGTCCTGGCCCTTGCTGGCGATGGCGGTGACTGGCGCGCTGGTTTCGGCGGCCGCCAGCGGCACGCGCACACTGAACACGCTGCCCTTGCCCGGCCATGAGCGCACCTGCAGGCTGTGGCCCAGCACCCGGCACAAGCCGTCGGCAATCGCCAGGCCCAGGCCCAGGCCCTTCTCGGCGCGGGTCTGGTGGCTGTCCAGGCGCTTGAACTCCTCGAAGATCACCTGCAGCTTGTCCTCGGGGATGCCCGGGCCACGGTCCCACACCTCCAGGCTCAGGGCGTCACCCTGGCGGCGCACGCCCAGCAGGATCGGGCTCTTGCCGTAGCGGAAGGCGTTGGTCAGGAAGTTCTGCAAAATACGCCGCAGCAGCTTGATGTCGCTGTTCACCCGCAGCTTCGACGAGCGCAGGTGGAACGCCAGGCCTTGCTCCTGGGCCAGGGCCTTGAACTCGGCGCCCAGGGTGTCGTACAGGTCACCCAGGGCGAAGGGCTTGCTGTCCGGGGTGATCTTGCCGTTTTCCAGGCGCGAGATGTCCAGCAGGTCGCTGATCAGGTCCTCGGCCGAGCGCAGCGAGCTGTCCAGGTGCTGCACCAGTTGCTGCGCTTCGCCGGACAGGCCGTCGCCCTGGTGCGACAGCGCCGCCGAGAACAGCCGCGCAGCGTTCAGCGGTTGCATCAGGTCATGGCTGACCGCGGCCAGGAAGCGCGTCTTCGACTGGTTGGCGGCTTCGGCGGTGTTGGTGGCCTGGGTCAGCGCCTGGTTGAGCTGCGACAGCTCGTGGGTGCGCTCCGCCACGCGCTGCTCCAGGCCCTCGTTGGCGGCGGTCAGAGCCTGTTCCGCCTCGCGGAACGCGGTAATGTCGGTGAAGCTCATGACGAAGCCGCCGCCGGGCATGGGGTTGCCGATCAGCTCGATCACCCGGCCATTGGGGAACAGCCGTTCGGAGGTGTGCGCACGGCCCTGGCGCATCCAGTGCAGGCGGCGCGCCACATGCACCTCGGCTTCGCCGGGGCCGCACAGGCCGCGCTCGGCGTTGTAGCGGATGATGTCGGCAATGGGCCGCCCGACGCTGATCAGGCCGTCGGGGTAGTTGAACAGCTCCAGGTAGCGGCGGTTCCAGGCCACCAGGTGCAGCGACTGGTCGACCACGCTCACGCCCTGGCTGATATTCTCGATGGCGCCCTGCAGCAGCGCCCGGTTGAACTGAAGCACTTCGCTGGCTTCGTCGGCGATCTTGACCACATCTTCCAGCTGCATGTCGCGGCCTTCGATGGCCGCGCGCACCACCGCACGGGTCGATGAGCTGCCCAGCACGCCCGCCAGCAGGCGCTCGGTGTGGGCGATCCAGTCGTTGTCGGCGCTCTGGCTGGGGTCGAAGCCGATGCCCTGGCGGTAGGCGAAGCGGATGAAGCTCTGGCGCGCCCGTTCTTCGCCGACGAAGCGCGACGCGAGGGTCAGCAGGTCCTCGATCTGCACCGACAGCGGCAAGCGGCCGCCGGGGCGGGCGCTGGTTTCCTGGCCGATGAAGCGGCCTGCCTGCCAGTGTTCCGAGACCCGCGTGCGCGACAACGCCGAGACCCAGGCGAAGAGGGTGAAGTTGCCGGCGAGCGACAGCACCACGCCCAGGGTCAGCGGCGTGATGGGCAGGCCCATGGCGTCGTCGTGCAGCCAGGCCAGGCCCGGGAACACATGCAGCGACAAGCCCAGGCTGTGGGCCGCCAGTGGCAGCACCAGGGTGTAGAACCACACGAAGGTGCCAGCGGCAAGGCCGGCGAACACGCCGCGGCGGTTGGCTTTTTTCCAGTACAACGCCCCCAGCATGGCCGGCGCCAATTGGGCCACGGCGGCGAAGGCGATCTGGCCGATGGTGGCCAGGCTGGCGGTGCTGCCCAGCAGGCGGTAGCTGACGTAGGCGAGCAACAGGATCATCACGATGCTGATGCGGCGCACCGACAGCATCCAGTGGCGGAACACCTCGAACGGCCGCTCGGCGCTCTGCCGGCGCAGCAGCCACGGCAGCAGCATGTCGTTGGAGACCATGGTCGACAGCGCCACGCTGGCGACGATGACCATGCCGGTGGCGGCGCTGGCGCCACCGATGAACGCCAGCAGCGCCAGGGCCGGGTGGGATTCGGCCAGGGGCAGGCTGATCACGAAGGAATCGGGAATTACCGAGCTGGGCAGGCGCAGTTGCCCGGCCAGGGCGATGGGCACCACGAACAGCGCGGCCAGCACCAGGTAGGCGGGGAATACCCAGCGCGCCAGGCGCAGGTCCTGGGGCTCGATGTTCTCCACCACGGTGACGTGGAACTGGCGGGGCAGGCAGATCATCGCCATCAGCGCCACGCCGGTCTGCACCACCATGGACGGCCAGTTGATGGTCTCCTGCCAATAGGTTTCCAGGCGCGGCGCCAGGCTGGCCTGGCTGAGCAGGTCGTCGAAGCCATCGTACAGGCCGTAGGTGATGAAGGCGCCCACGCCCATGAAGGCGAACAGCTTGACCAGGGCCTCGAAGGCGATGGCCAGGACCATGCCGCGGTGGTGCTCGGTGACGTCCAGGCTGCGGGTGCCGAAGACAATGGTGAACAGCGCCAGCACCAGCGACACCACCAGGGCCGTGTCCTGCACGCGGGTGCCGCTGGCGTCGGCGCCGGCGCCGATCAGCAGGTTCACGCCGAGCACGATGCCCTTGAGCTGCAAGGCGATGTACGGCAGCACGCCCACCAGGCAAATCAGCGCCACCACCACCGCCAGCGATTGCGACTTGCCGTAGCGGGCGGCGATGAAGTCGGCGATGGAGGTGATGTTTTCCTGTTTGCTGATCAGGATCATCTTCTGCTGCACCCACGGCGCGAACACCATCAGCAGCACCGGCCCCAGGTAGATGGGCAGGAACGCCCACAGCTGCTCGGCGGCCTGGCCGACGGCGCCGAAGAAGGTCCAGCTGGTGCAATACACCGCCAGCGACAGGCTGTACACCCAGGCGCGCAGGCGCGGCGACAACGGCGTGGCGCGCCGGTCGCCGTAGAAGGCAATGGCGAACATGACGGCCATGTAGGCCAGGGCAACCGCGGCGATCAGCCCGCTGGACAGCGACATCAAAGGCTCCGTTGCAAAGGAAGGGCTCCCGTAGCAGCGGCCACAGGCCGCGTCACCGGCGACGCGCCGGGGCAGGAAGACCGGGTGGGCCAGGACGCGGCCTGGCGGCCGCTGCTACGGGGTAGCGTGGTGCGTTCAGTCTCGCATGGCGCGGGGCGGCGCGTCAGCGGCGACGAAGGTCGCAGGCCAGGCTCAGGTCCACCAGCTCGTGCATCTGCTCGATGCTGGGCGCCGATTCGGCGAACAGGATGCGGTACACCACCGGGGCGACGATCAGGTTCAGCAGGTGGTCGGCATCGGGCGCGGTGTCGCCGCGCAGCCTGGCGCGCTCGATGATGGTCTGCAGCTGGCCGCGCAGCACGGTGGCGCACTGGAACGAGCAGCCGCTGGCGATGAAGTCGCGCATCATGTTGCGCCCCGGCTCCGAGTTCATCTCGTCCAGGTACTGCTCGGCCCAGGCCAGCAGGTCGCCGCGCAGGGTGCCGGTGTCGGCAGGGTCGCTGTCGGGGCGCAGGCGCGCCAGGCTGACGTCGGCCAGCAGCGCGGCCAGCTCGCCCCAGCGCCGGTAGATGGTCGACGGGGTGACGCCGGCGCGGCTGGCGATCAGCGGCACGGTGAGGGTGTCGCGCTCCTGCTCTTGCAGCAAGGCGCGGACGGCCGCGTGTACGGACTCTTGCACACGGGCACTGCGGCCGCCCGTGCGAATACCTTCTTTGATAGCCATGCATGTACCTTAACACAAAGCGTTTGCTTTAAGCGCGAAGCAGGTGCAGACTCCACTAACGCAATAAATTAGCTTTACGGAGCCCGCCATGTCCAACGTCTTCTCTGCGAGAAACAGCCTGGCCTACCTCTCGGTGGTGCTGCTGACCTTCCTGGCCGCCTCCAGCGCGCCGACGCCGCTGTACCATCTGTACCAGGAGGCCTGGCAGTTTTCGCCGGGCATGCTGACGATGATCTTCGGCGTCTACGCCCTGGCTCTTCTGGCAGCGCTGCTGACTGTGGGCGCGTTGTCGGATTATATCGGCCGGCGGCCGGTGCTGCGCATGGCGCTGGTGCTGAACATGGTGTCGATGCTGGGCTTTATCTACGCCCGCGACGTCAATTGGCTGCTGGCCGCGCGCATCCTCCAGGGCTTCGCCACGGGCATGGCCACCAGCTCCCTGGGCGCTGCGCTGCTGGACAACGACCGGCAGAAAGGCCCGCTGCTCAACAGCCTGGCGCCGCTGCTGGGCATGGCCCTGGGCGGCCTGGGTAGCGGCCTGCTGGTGCAGTACGCGCCCATGCCGCTGAGCCTGGTGTACATCGTGCTGCTGGTGTTGCTGGTAGCGCAGGCGGGTTTGCTGGTGTGGCTGCCGGAAAGCGTCAGCGCCCAGCCCGGCGCGCTGGCGTCGCTGCGCCCACGCCTGGCCGTGCCCGCCCAGGCCCGCGCGGCGGTGTGGCGCATGCTGCCGGTGAACACCGCGGTGTGGATGACCGGCGGCTTCTTCCTGTCGCTGGCGCCGTCGCTGGTGCGCGCCGCTACTGGCGCCACTTCGAACCTGATCGGCGGCGCGCTGGTAGCGACCCTGACCCTCAGCGGCGCGGCGGCGATCTATGCCCTGCGCGCCAGCGCCGCTGACAAGGTGCTGCGCCTGGGCACCGTGCTGCTGCCCATCGGTGTGGCGCTGGTATTGGTGGCGGCCAGCCAGCAGGTGCTGATGCTGTTCTTCATCGGTGCGGTGATCGCCGGCGCCGGTTTCGGCAGCGGCTTCCTCGGCTCGGCCCGCAGCGTGCTGCCCCTGGCCCACGCCCACGAGCGCGCCGGGCTGATGTCAACCTTCTATGTGCTCAGCTACCTGGCGTTCTGCGTGCCGGCCATTCTCGCGGGCTTCCTGGTGCGCAGCGTTGGCTTGCTGGCCACCAGCGAAGGCTACGGCCTGCTGCAGATTGCCCTGTGCCTGGCCGCCCTGCTGGGCATGTGGCTGCGCCGGGATGCGCGAGCTATATCTGCATAATCGATGACCTATAGCGAAACTACCCGTTTAGCAGATAAGCCAAGGACGGCTAGCATGGCCTGACCTCACACGAGGACAGGAGACCCCATCATGAAACGCCCGATTCCCCTGGCCACCCGGCCGTTCAGTGCGCTTCAGCACCCCCGCGAAGTGATTCGCCAATTCACCCCCAACTGGTTCGCCGTGGTCATGGGCACCGGCGTGCTGGCCCTGGCCCTGGCGCAATTGCCGGCCGGCTGGCCGCTGGTGCATGGCCTGGCCCATGGCCTGTGGCTGCTGGCGGCCGTGCTGTTTGGCGTGTTCACCGCTCTGTACGGCGCGCGCTGGGTGCTGTTCTTCGACGAGGCGCGGCGCATTTTCGGGCATTCCACCGTGTCGATGTTCATCGGCACCATTCCCATGGCCCTGGCCACCCTGATCAACGGCTTCGTGCTGTTCGCCTTGCCCCAGGTGGGCAACGCCGCGCTGCCATGGCTGCAGGGGCTATGGTGGCTGGACGTGGCCCTGTCGCTGCTGTGCGGGGTGGGTATACCGTTCCTGATGTTCACTCGCCAGCAGCACAGCATCGACCAGATGACCGCCGTATGGCTGCTGCCGGTGGTGGCCGCGGAAGTGGCTGCGGCCAGCGGCGGCCTGCTGGCCCCGCACCTGCCGGACCCGGCGGCGCAGTTCGGCATGCTTATCACCAGCTTCGTGCTGTGGGCGTTCTCGGTGCCGGTGGCGTTCGCCATCCTGACCATCCTGATGCTGCGCATGGCCCTGCACAAACTGCCCCATGAAAGCATGGCGGCGTCGAGCTGGCTGGCCCTGGGGCCCATCGGCACCGGCGCCTTGGGCATGTTGCTGCTGGGTGGTGACGCCCCGGCGATTTTCGCCGCAGCCGGCGTGCTGCCCGGTGTGGGCAGCATGATCGACGGCCTGGGCGTGGTCAGCGCGGTGATCCTTTGGGGCATGGGCCTGTGGTGGATGCTGTTGGCGGTGCTGATCACCGTGCGCTACCTGCGCAGCGGCATGCCGTTCAACCTGGGCTGGTGGGCGTTCATCTTCCCGTTGGGCGTGTACACCCTGGCCACGCTGCGCCTGGGCAACGTGCTGCACCTGGGCTTTTTCACCTGGTGCGGCCAGGGCCTGGTGGCCTGCCTGGCAATGTTGTGGGCGGTGGTGATGGCGCGCACCCTGGGCGGTGCCTGGCGCGGCGAGCTGTTTGTGTCGCCGTGCATCGCGGCGCGCAAACTTTAGGTAATCTAGGTGGCGGATGTGGCTTGCAGGGCAGCAGGCCGCATCCAATGCCAAAAGCCTATGCCGCAAGCGGCGCCACCAAGGTGCAAAGGACGATGAGTCACCCCTCGCAATTCAGCCTGTTGGGCAAGCGGCGCTTCCTGCCGTTTTTCCTCACCCAGTCCCTGGGGGCCTTCAACGACAACGTGTTCAAGCAGTCGTTGATCCTGGCCATCCTCTACAAATTGAGCATCGGCGGCGACCGCTCCATCTGGGTCAACCTGTGCGCGCTGCTGTTTATTTTGCCGTTCTTCCTGTTTTCCGCGCTGGCGGGGCAGTTTGGCGAGAAATTCGACAAGGACACGCTGATCCGCCTGATCAAGCTGGGCGAGATCGTGATCATGGCCGTGGGCGCCACCGGTTTCCTGTTCGACCACCTGTGGATGATGCTGGCGGCGCTGTTCGCCATGGGCACCCATTCGGCGCTGTTCGGCCCGGTGAAGTACTCGATCATGCCCCAGGCCCTGCGCGAAGAAGAGCTGGTAGGCGGCAACGGCTTGGTGGAAATGGGTACCTTCCTGGCCATTCTGGCGGGCACCATCAGCGCGGGCGTGCTGATGTCCCAGGCACACTACGCGCCGTTGGTCAGTGCCGCGATCGTCGGCGTGGCCGTGCTGGGCTACCTGGCCAGCCGCGGTATCCCGCGCGCGGCGGCCGACACCCCCGGGTTGAAGCTTGACTGGAACATCTTCAGCCAGTCCTGGGCCACGCTGAAAATGGGCCTGAACCAGACGCCTGCGGTGTCGCGTTCGGTGGTGGGCAACTCGTGGTTCTGGTTCGTCGGGGCTATCTACCTGACGCAGATTCCGGCCTACGCCAAGGACTGGCTCAACGGCGATGAAACCGTGGTCACCCTGATTCTCACGGTGTTCTCGGTGGGCATCGCCCTGGGCTCGGTGCTGTGCGAGAAGCTGTCGGGGCGCAAGGTGGAGATCGGCCTGGTGCCGTTCGGCTCGTTCGGCCTGACCCTGTTCGGCCTGCTGCTGTGGTGGCATTCGGGCGAGTTCGCCCAGGCGTCCCAGGCCAATGACTGGCTGACCCTGCTGGGCATCGGCCACACCTGGTGGGTGCTGCTGGATATTCTCGGCCTGGGCATGTTCGGCGGCTTCTATATCGTGCCGCTGTACGCGCTGATCCAGTCGCGCACCGCCGAGAACGAGCGGGCGCGGGTAATTGCCGCCAACAACATCCTCAACGCGCTGTTCATGGTGGTGTCGGCCATCGTCTCCATCATTCTGTTGAGCGTGGCCAAGCTGTCGATTCCGCAGCTGTTCCTGGTGGTGTCGGTGATGAATATCGCGGTCAACGCCTACATCTTCAAGATCGTCCCCGAGTTCACCATGCGTTTCATGATCTGGCTGCTCAGCCATTCCATGTACCGGGTGGAGCACCGCGACCTCGAGCGCATTCCCGACGAAGGCCCGGCGCTGCTGGTGTGCAACCACGTGTCGTTCGTCGACGCGTTGCTGATTGGCGGCGCGGTGCGGCGGCCGATTCGCTTCGTGATGTACTACAAGATCTTCCGCCTGCCGGTGCTCAACTTCATCTTCCGCACTGCCGGGGCGGTTCCCATCGCCGGGCGCAGCGAGGACCCGCAGGTCTACGAGCAGGCGTTCAAGCGCATCGCCCAGTACCTGGCCGACGGCGAGCTGGTGTGCATCTTCCCCGAGGGCAAGCTGACCACCGATGGCGAGATCGACGAGTTCAAGAGCGGTGTGACCCGGGTGCTGGAGCAGACCCCGGTGCCGGTGGTGCCGTTGGCGTTGCTGGGGCTATGGGGCAGTTTCTTCAGCCGCGACCCGGCCAAGGGCTTCTTCCGCCGCTTGTGGTCGCGCGTGGTGCTGGTGGCCGGGCAGCCGGTGCAGGGCGACGACGCGGTGCCGGCGCAGCTGCGCGCCCGGGTGAGCGAGCTGCGCGGCGCCGGCCGTTGAGCAGCAGGCGTTGAGGTTCAGGCGCTGATTTTCAGGCCAATCAGGCCGGTGATGATCAGCGCCACGCTGGCGATGCGCATGGGCGCCACTGATTCGCCGAACAGCGCGATGCCGGCGATCACCGTGCCCACCGCGCCCACGCCGGTCCAGATGGCGTAGGCGGTGCCCAAAGGCAGGTCGCGCATGGCCAGGCCCAGCAGGCCAAGGCTGGCCGCCATGGCGGCAACGGTGAGCAGGGTAGGCAGGGGGCGGGAAAAGCCGTCGGTGTATTTCAGGCCAATGGCCCAGCCCACCTCGAACAGGCCGGCGAAGAACAGAATCAACCAGGACATGAGCACGCTCCATCATCCAGTTTCAGTGATGGGGTCGTCCCCTGGGCAATAAAAAAGCGCATCGCCGGGTCGTCCCGTCGATGCGCATTATAGTGCACATTTTGCCGCGCAAGGGCAAGCCAGCCCTTATGGGCGGTCTTTCATCTTGCGGAAGAAGGTCGCCAGCAGGGCCCCGGAAATGTTGTGCCACACACTGAACAGCGCGCTGGGCACCGCCGCCAGGGGCGAGAAGTGCGCGCTGGCCAGGGCGGCGCCCAGGCCGGAGTTCTGCATGCCCACCTCCAGGGCCAGCGACTTGCGCTGTGCCAAGGGCAGCTTGAACAGGCGACCGGTGGCGTAGCCCAGCACGAAGCCGAAGCTGTTGTGCAGGATGACCACCGCCATGATCAGCAGGCCCGACTCGGCGATTTTCGCCTGGCTGGCGGCCACCACCGCGCAGACGATCATGACAATGCTGACCACCGACACCAGCGGCAGCACTTCCACCGCGTAGCGCACCCGCGCGCCCAGCAGGCGCTGGGCAACCACGCCCAGCACGATCGGCAGCATCACCAGCTGCAGGATCGACCAGAACATCTCCATGAATGACACCGGCAGCCAGGCCGAGGCCAGCAGCCAGATCAGCGCCGGCGTCAGCAGCGGGGCGAGCAGGGTGGTCACGGCGGCAATCGCCACCGACAGCGCCAGGTCGCCCTTGGCCAGCCAGGTCATGACGTTGGAGGCAGTGCCGCTTGGGCAGCAGCCTACCAGGATCACGCCCACGGCGATCTCGGCCGGCAGGTGGAACAGCTGGCACAGCAACCAGGCCATGCCCGGCATAATCACGAAGTGGGCGCCCACGCCCAGCAGCACCCGCCAGGGGTGGCGGCTGAGTTCGGCGAAGTCGTCCATTTTCAGGGTCAGGCCCATGCCGAACATCACCAGGCCCAGCAGCGGCACGATCAGCACCTTGAGGGCGACGAACCATTGCGGGAACAGGAACGCCAGCACGGCGAACAGCAGGACCCAGTAAGCGAAGGTGTTGCCGACGAAGCGGCTGAGGGCGGCCAGGGCGCGCATGGGGTGTTTCCTTATTATGGTTCGCGGTGGCAATGACGCGGCCTTCGGCCGCTGCTACAGGTTTTTGTAGCAGTGGCCGTAGGCCGCGTCAGGGCCGCATCAGATACCCTGCGGCAGCTCTTCGCCGCCCAGCGCTTCGAACAGCGCCGGCAGGAAGTCGCCGAAGGTCAGCATCATCAGGGTGAAGCTGGCGTCCAGCTGGCCCAGGGCCTCGTCGCCGCCGTCTTCCTCGGCCTGGTCCTGCAGCAGTTCCTCGAACTTCAGGCGCTTGACCACCATCTTGTCGTCCAGCACGAACGACAGCTTGTCCTGCCAGGCCAGGGCCAGCTGGGTCACCAGCTTGCCGGTGCTCAGGTGCAGCTGGATCTCGTCGGCGGTCAGGTCCTGACGCTTGCAGCGCACGATGCCGCCGTCTTCTTCGACGTCGCGCAGTTCGCACTCGTCCAGTACATAGAAGTCCGGCGCGGCTTGCTGGGTTTTCACCCACTCGGTCATCACGGCGGTCGGCGAGGTCTTCACGGTCAGTGGGCGCACCGGCAGCGAGCCCAGCACTTCGCGCAGGGTGGACAGCAGGTCTTCGGCGCGTTTCGGGCTGGCCGAGTTCACCAGGATCAGGCCCTGCTTGGGGGCGATGGCGGCGAAGGTGGCCGAGCGGCGGATGAAGGCGCGCGGCAGGAAGGCCTGGATGATCTCGTCCTTGATCTGGTCGCGCTCTTTCTTATAGACCTTGCGCATCTGCTCGGCTTCGATCTCTTCGACCTTCTCCTTGACGGCGTCGCGCACGACGCTGCCTGGCAGGATGCGTTCTTCCTTGCGGGCGCTGATCAGCAGGAAGTCGCCGCTGACGTGAACCAGGGGCGCGTCCTCACCTTTGCCAAAGGGAGCGACGAAGCCGTAGGTGGTCAGCTCCTGGCTGGCGCAGGGGCGGGCCGGCTTGGTGGCCAATGCGGTTTCCAGTGCTTCGGCGTCGAAAGGAATATCTTGGGTCAAACGGTAGACAAGCAGGTTTTTGAACCACATGGGGTGAATCACTCCTCAGCACATAAGGGGCGCATTATTGTCCCGTGTGAGGGCGCAGGCCAACCCTGCGCTAAGTGTTTGGAAGGCTTGGAAAAATAATTTAAAAAAGAGCTTGCCAGGCCCTGGGTGCGTCCGTAGAATGCGCGCCACACCGAGAGACAAGGGTGATTAGCTCAGCCGGGAGAGCATCTGCCTTACAAGCAGAGGGTCGGCGGTTCGATCCCGTCATCACCCACCACTCAGTGTATCGCGCAGCGGTAGTTCAGTCGGTTAGAATACCGGCCTGTCACGCCGGGGGTCGCGGGTTCGAGTCCCGTCCGCTGCGCCATATTCGGTATCAGGAACGCTGAACGCCTGATACCTACGAAAAAGCCTGCCTAGTGCAGGTTTTTTTTCGTCTGCAGAAAATGATTGGTGTCTCGATGCAATAATTGTCATTTTGCGGCTTGCCATATGCAGAATCCATCCGTAGAATGCGCGCCACACCGAGAGACGAAGGGTGATTAGCTCAGCCGGGAGAGCATCTGCCTTACAAGCAGAGGGTCGGCGGTTCGATCCCGTCATCACCCACCACTCAGTGTATCGCGCAGCGGTAGTTCAGTCGGTTAGAATACCGGCCTGTCACGCCGGGGGTCGCGGGTTCGAGTCCCGTCCGCTGCGCCATATTCGGCACCAGGAACACTGAACGCCTGGTACCAAAAAAGAAGCCTGCCTTGTGCAGGTTTTTTTTCGTCTGCGATTTTTGTGTGGGGGGGAGTGGGACGCGGCCTGGGGCCGCTGCTACGGGGTTGTAGCAGTGGCCGAAGGCCGCGTCTTTACTTGCCGGGCGTGAGCGTCAGGCGCTGGGTGCCGTAGGCGCGGTCATAGTTCTGCGACTGCAGCGGAATGCTCACGTACTGCGCCTTCATCCAGCCATCGATGCCGTCGGCGTAGTGCGGGCTGGCCGGGTTGCCGGACTGGCCCGGGCTGTTCTGCGCAAGCAGCGGTTCGTTCTGCGCGAAGTCGACGATGAAGCGCATGGACGCCGCCTGGGTGACGTCGAAGTTCGCGCCCCAGGCGTAGGCCGCGGCATTCAGGGTGGTGTGGTCGCCACCGGCCTGGCGCACGGGCAGCTGCGGGCCCTTGGTGGCCCATTGGTAACGGTGCAGGTTGCCCCACTGCCAGGCCTTGTGGTCGGCGCCCAGTTGCCGCTCGCCCTCGTTGACCGCCGCCGCCAGGCTGCGGGCCAGGATGGCCGGCTTGTCTTCCTTCTGCGGGGTGCGCGAGTCATCCCAGAACGGGCTGTCCTCGCGCGCCAGCAGGTGGTCGGCCTGGGCCGAGTACGACAGGCTGCCCACGGTGACGAAGGCTTTCCAGGCCTGGCTGTCCTGCGGGCCGAGTTTGTCGAGGAAGGTCTGCTTGGCGCTTTCCTGCAGGAACAGTTCGTACAGGGCGGCGTCCGCGGACTGCGGCGCCAGGTTGCCGTTGAACGCCAGCAGGCGCGTCAGCGCTTCCTGGGCCTTGGCGCGGTCGGTGGCGGGCAGGGCGTCGATGGCCTGCTTCAACGGCTGGGCCATGCCCGGTGCCTGGAACATCGCCTTGAGCTTGTTGGCGAAGGTGGTGGTCTGGTCGTACTGCATGGCGATCATGCTGCGCGTGTCCTGCTTGCCGGCGCCGGCCAGTTCGGCCAGGCGCTCGCTGCGCTCCGGGTAGTACCAGGAGTTGGACAGCTGCATGCCGTAACCCTTCGGCACGGTGCGCTGGTTGGCGGTGCCCAGCCAGCCTTGCGGCGGGTCCTGGTCGTAGGGGTGCAGCATGGCGTCGGCGTAGCCGTCCCAGTCGTAGCGCCCATCCCAGCCCGGCGACGGCACCAGCCCGCGGCCTTCACGGCGGTTGGGCAGGCGGCCGGTCACCTGCCAGCCCACGTGCTGGGCGTCGGCAAAGACCATGTTGACGGCGATGGCGCGAACCTCACGGCTGGCATCGGACGCCGCTTCCACCGACTGCGCGCGCGACAGGTCGAACAGCGCGTCCAGGCTCTTGTCGTCCTTGTAGTCCGGGGTTTGCAGCGCCAGGCCCAGGCCGTTGGCGAGCGGGGCGCCGGCCAGGGCGCTGTTGAGCAGTGCGCCGTGGCGGGTGTCGTACACGGCTTCGCGCAACGGCGCCTGGCCCTTGATGAAGAAGGTCTCCTGGCGCACGCCCGCTGGGCGCCACTTGCCGTCGGCCAGGTACTGCAGCTGGTTGCCCTGGCGTTGCAGCTTCTCCAGGAACAGGTCCTGGTTGTCGCCCATGGCCGGGGCCATGCCCCAGGCGACCTTGCCGTTGAAGCCGGCCATGATGCCAGGGATGCCCGCCAGGGAGACGCCCGCTGCCTGGAACTTCGGCGCGCGGAGCTGCACGTAGTTCCACAGCGACGGGCTGGCCAGTGGCTGGTGCGTGTCGTTGGCCAGCAGGCTGCGGCCGCTGCGGGCGCGCGCCGGGGTGATGGCCCAGTTGTCGCCGCTGCTGATGCTCGACAGGTTCAGGCCCGCCAGGTCGCCGGCGACCTTGTCGACGTTGGCCAGGCCCGGGATCTGCGCCAGGCTGACGCCCTTGAGCTTGTCGGTCTCGTCGAAGGGCAGCGGTTCGTCCGGGTAGGTGGGGATCAGCCAGGCCAGCTTGTCGACGCCCACTTTCTGCGCCAGGGTCAGCGACGCCAGCTCTTCGCGCAGGTTCACCGACAGGCTGAAATTGAACAGGGCGAAGATCAGCGCCGAGTCTTCCGGCTTCCAGTATTCGGGCTTGTAGCCCGACTCGGCCAGGTCCATCGGCAGCTTGTCGCGGTAGCGGAACAGGTAGGCGTTGACGCCGCGGGCGTACACCTCGAAGAAGCGCTTGAGGCGCGGCGACGCCGCTGCGTACAGCTCATCGGCATTCTTCTTGAGATTGACGGCGCGCATGAAGCGGTCGACATCCAGCATCTGCGGGCCGGCCATCTCGGACAGGCGCCCCTGGGCCAGCAGGCGCATGCCCACCATCTGGCTGATGCGGTCGCTGGCGGCCACGTAGCCTTGGGCGAACAGCGCGTCATGGAAGCTGCTGCTTTCGATCAGCGGCATGCCGCTGGCGTTGCGGCGCACCGAGACGTTCTGGGCCAGCCCCTTGAGTGGCTGCACGCCGCTGTCGGGCGGCACGCTGTCGGCGTAGCGGCTGTCGAGCCAGGCCTGGCAACCGCTCAGGCTGATCAGCCCGGCCAGGGTCGCGGCGGCGCCGAACCGGGGAATGAAGTGAGTAAAGGCTGGCGAGGCCATGGCGGAAGCTCCTGCGGGGCTGGCGGCTAAAAGGCGCTACGTTAGTGAGCGCGCACACGCCACGCAAGCGGGCGGCCAGCTTTATTTGCATGGCAGGACGGCCGGTGCCCCGGGCCTTGCAGGCAAGGTCCGGAGGCGCGACGAAAATCAGGCTTTTGGCGGGTTGATCCGCTCGACCCAGACGTACGCACGCCCGGTGGCCGGGCGCGCCTGGATGGCCAGGAACCAGCGTTTCAGGTTCGGGAAATCGTCGAGGTCCTGGCTCTGGCGCTGGTAAGGCACCACCCAGGGGTAAATGGCCATGTCGGCGATGCTGTAGGCCTCGCCCGCCACGAAGGCACGGTCGGCCAGGCGCTTGTCCAGCACGCCATACAGGCGCGCGGTCTCGTCGATGTAGCGCTTCATGGCGTAGGGGATTTTTTCCGGAGCGAACACGTTGAAGTGGTGGTTCTGCCCCGCCATCGGCCCCAGGCCGCCCATCTGCCAGAACAGCCACTGCAGCACTTCTTCACGGCCACGCAGGTCCTTGGGCAGGAACTGGCCGGTCTTTTCCGCCAGGTATAAAAGGATGGCCCCGGACTCGAACAGCGAAATCGGCTCACCGCCGTCGGCAGGCTGGCTGTCGACAATGGCCGGAATGCGATTGTTGGGGGAAATCTTCAGGAAGGCTGGCGCGAACTGTTCGTTCTTGCCGATGTTCACCGGATGGACCTGGTACTCAAGCCCGGCTTCTTCCAGGAACAGGGTGATCTTGTGGCCGTTGGGGGTGGTCCAGTAATGCAGGTCGATCATGAAACGCTCCACGTTGAGGGGGCTACATCAAGAACGACTGTTGTACTGCGCCAGCGTTTTTGTTTCAAAGCATTTCAGTATTCCACGGCCAGGGCGCGGGCGCCTGGCCGTGGATCATTCAATCAGGCGCCGTGGCACTTCTTGAATTTCTTGCCGTTGCCGCAGGGGCACGGGTCGTTGCGGCCAACGTCCTTCAGGGCGTTGCGCACAGGCTCCTGGGGTTCGTGGTTGCAGTGCGGACCGTGTACATGGCCGTGGTCGTGGTGGTGATCATGGTCATGATCGTGGTTGCAGTCAGGGCCATGGACATGGGGTTGCTGGGTCATCTGGGTGTCTCCGAATTAGAACTGGGGGGAATTATCTCATTGCTGGTGAGGGGAGGGGAGGTCGGGGATAAAAGAAATGTCCTGCGTTGGGATCGGAAGCGGCTGACTGCGAGGAATGAGGTTTTTCCCCAGGCTTTCTTCTTTCGCACTGCGACGCGGAGTCATTATGGAAAAAGCCCTGTTTGAGCGCCTGCTGAAGGGGATGAAGGAAATGGGTGAAATCCATCGGGGGGCCAAGCGCCCTGTTCTGGTGACAAGGGTCGTTTGCAGAAACCGCCATTTGCTACTGCTTGGCGATGATTCCGAACCGGGGTGCGCAAGGCCGAGCTACAGCCCTCCTGGCTCGATATGGAGGGGGGCGAAGTAGCCGCTGCCGAAGGCTGCGCTGGCCCTTGGCTATGCTGAAGATCTCCAATGTGCACACCAGCGAGCGCAGCCTGTCGGCAGCGGCTACAGGATCGATGGCGCCGGTAATTGTGGCTACTTACCCATCAACTCCCCAGGCATGATCTCCCCGCTGCGCCGCAGCACCACGTCATCGCCCCAGAACCACCCGGTCTTCAGTTCCCCCTCCAGCCGGTAGGGAATCGGCCGGTCGGGGTGGCGCAGCAGCTTGACCACGTCGCGCAGGTGCTGCCACAGGTTGGTGCGGATCGGCACGTTGAAGCGGGCGCTGGAGTGGCCGTCCACGCGCAGCCATTCGTCGTATTCGTCGTCGGCCAGCAGAATATCGGCCAGGTGCACGCGGTAATGCAGGCCGCGCACGGTGAGGGTGCTGTCGTTAGGGTTGTCGATGCGGAAGTGCAGCATGAACTTCTGCTGCACCAGCTTGGCCTTTACCACCTCCACGGCCAGCAGGTGCACCTGCGGGGCCTGGCTGTCGTCGGCAAACCAGCTGGCGCAGCCGCCCAGGCCCAGGAACAGGCAGAAGGTGAGCTGGCGCAGTGTCCGTGTGTGCATGGCTGATCCCTCGCGATGCCTTGAGTCTACCCAATGCCACGGCTCGCTTGTTGGCAAAATCGCAGATGGGCCATACTGATGCCATTACTCTCGGTGGGCCAGTGCCCGTCAGGCAGGAGGCACATGATGGGGTTGTTCGAAATTGTCTTCAGGGGCCAATTGGTGCCCGGCGCGCAGCTGGCGCTGGTGAAGGCCAACCTGGCCAAGCTGTTCCAGTCCGATGGCGCGCGTATCGATGCGCTGTTCAGCGGCCGGCGGCTGGTGCTCAAAAGTGACCTGGACCCCCAGGCAGCGGAAAAATATCGCTCTACCCTGGAACGCGCGGGCATCATCGTCACGGTGGAAGCGGTGCCGGTGCAGATGGAAGAAATCGAGATGGCACCGCCGCCGGACGCTCCCGGCTTTGTGCGCAAGCCCAGCAAGATGGTCGAGCCGTGGGTGCCACGTGATTGCTACATGGCGGCGTTCGTCGAGGTGCAGGCCCCTGGCTATGAAGTGGCCGAGGCGGGTGCCGACCTGCAGCCGCAGAAGCCCGACGTGGAGCCGCCGCGCCTGAACCTGTCGCAGTTCAGCCTGGCGCCGGCCGGCAGCGACATGGGCCAGGCCCGCGCGCCCGCCGCGCCGCCGGCGCCGGACACCGGGCATATCAAGCTTATGCCGTGACGTAGGCGGCGCAGCACTTCTTGAATTTCTGCCCGCTGGTGCAGGGGCAGGCGTCGTTGCGGCCAGCCTTCAGCGGCACGGTCGGGTCGATGAAGTACCAGCGCCCGCCGTTCTGTACGAAGGATGAACGTTCGCGGTGGCTGTGTTCCCCGCCCAGGTCATGCCAGCGCGCGACGAAGGTCACGAACGCATGCTCCGGCTGCCCGCCAAACACCTCGGCGCTTTCCACGGTCAGCCCCAGCCAGGTGCTTTGCGCGCTCCAGTCGCTGATGGACTGGCGGTCCAGGCCCGCTTGCTGCACTGGCAACGTGGTGGCCACCAGGTAATCGATCAGCCCCAGCACATAGGCGCTGTAGCGCGAGCGCATCAATGCCTGGGCGTCGGGGGCGGGTACGCCGCCATGGTAATGGCCGCAGCAGGCGTCCAGCAGGTTGCCGCTGCCGCACGGGCAAATGCTTGTACTCATTGCATCACCACCAGTACTTGCCGAAGTTTTCCGGGTTGGCCCAGAACCGCGAGTTGAGCCAGTCAGGCACCTGCTTGTATTCACGCAGGTCGTAGTTGAACAGGGTCAGCACCTGGTCGTCGCGCTGGAAGCGTTCGTTGGCCTGCAGCGCCAGGGCATAGAAGTCGGTTTCGCTCCAGCCGCTGGCCGCCAGGTCCACCAGCACGGCCAGGCGGCTGGCGTTGAGGTTGCGGATGCCGCCCAGCAGCTCCAGGGCCGTGCGCTTGGGCACATGTTCCAGGCAGTCGACCACTACCGCCAGGTCGAAGCGCTGGCTGGCCAGTTCCGGCGGCAGCACGCCCGGCGCGGCCTGGGCGACGACGCTGTCGGGGTGGGCGTCCTTGAAGGCGGCCAGGGCCGGGAAATCACTGGCGCCCACCACCAGCAGGCGCTGCGGGGCGTAGCGGTCCAGCAGGGCGGCCAGGGCTTGTTGCGGCGTGCGCGAAGAAAAGCGTGCGGTCATTGAACGTCCTCGGTCAGAGCTGCCAAGGGTAGCGTTGTTCACGCCGGCAGCCTAGCCATATGGCTTATTGCTGGCGCATCTGCAAAGTGCCGTCTTTACTCCCAATGCATCGGTTCATGCGCCGATTTACCCCCCATCTGGAGAGAGACCTGATGAGCATAGTGAGTAAGGCATTACCTTTGGTACTGCTAACCAGTGTGTTGACTGGTTGCGCAGGGTTGCAGAAGACCGATTGGCCCAAGTGCGCGGCTGTCGGGGGTGTTACCGGTGCGGCGCTGGGCTCGCTGCAGAACTCCACCTACGCCGGTTGGGGCGTGCTGGTGGGCGGCGGCGTGGCAGCGGCCTACTGCTGGGTGCACGGCGATGGCGACGAGGACGGTGATGGCGTGCCGGACAGCCGCGACAAGTGCCCGCACACGCCTAAAGGCACCCCGGTGGATGCCACCGGCTGCCCATTCCCGCCACCGGCCCCAGCGCCTGTCGCGGAGCCGGCGCCGCTGCCCAAGCAGGAAGTCATCGTCATTCGTGACGTGCACTTCGAGTTCGACTCGGCCAAGCTGACCGGCCCTGACAAGATGCAGTTGGACAAGGTCGCCACCAAGCTGAAGACCGAGGCGCCTTCTACCCAGCTGACCGTGACCGGCCATACCGACAGCGTCGGCAAGCCTGGCTACAACAAAAAGCTGTCCGACCGCCGCGCCCATTCGGTTGTCGACTACCTGGTAGGCGCAGGCATTCCTCGCTCAAGCTTCGTGTCCATCAGTGGCGCCGGCGAGACCCAGCCGGTGGCCAGCAACAAGACCGCCGATGGCCGCGCGCAGAACCGTCGCGTGGAGATCCGCATCGACCGCTGAAAACCTCGCCCCGCGCGGCTTGTGAATTTCACAGGCCGGTCTTTACTCCTGTGTTACCGGCACCGGCCGGTGACACAGGAGCATTCATATGAGATTAATCTGGCGGGCAGCACTTCCCGTTCTTCTGGTCAGCAGTGTTCTCTCCGGTTGCGCCACTACCAGTGATGGCAGTGCCCCGCTCAATCAAAGGAACTGGCCTATCTGCAGCCTTATCGGTGGTGTGGTGGGTGGCGGCCTAGGCGCCATCAAGAGCTCTTCCTGGGCCGGCGGCCTGGGGGTTTTGGGCGCGATCACCGGTGGCTTGATCTGTTACGCGCAGGATGGCGACGAGGACGGCGACGGCGTGTTCGACCGCCGCGACCATTGCCCGGGCACCCCGCCCAACACCCCGGTGGACCACATGGGTTGCCCGTTGCCGCAGTACCCGGCAACCGTGAAGGCCCCTGAACCCACCCCCGTACCCGAGGAAGTGATCACCCTGAGCGACGCCGGCAACGTGCTGTTTGCCTTCGATTCCTCGGCCCTGACCCAGGAGGCGCGCAACCAGCTGGTCGCCTTGCTCGACAAGCTCAAGGCCGCCGACGTGGTGAGCATCAAGGTGGTGGGCAATACCGACAGCAAGGGCAGCGATGCCTACAACCAGAAGCTCTCGGAGCGGCGTGCCGACAGCGTGGCGAAGTTCCTGATCAGCCAGGGCGTGCCTGCCAACAAGGTGACCAGCGAAGGCGACGGCGAACGCAAGCCGGTGGCCGACAACGACACCGACGAGGGCCGGGCGAAAAACCGCCGCGTGGAGCTGCACATCAACCGCTAGTCACGCGTGCTGTAGCCGCTGCCGCCAGGCTGCGCTGGTCCTGTGCTGCGCTGAAGTTCTTCAGGGTTCACACCGGCCAGCGCAGCCTGGCGGCAGCGGCTACGGATTGTCAGCACAATACTGTCATTTTTTGTTCATGCAGATATGGCACAAACACCACCCCGGCGTTACTGTGCGGGGAAAGAATAATCAATGGGGGCGGGCATGGCGTGGTGGTGTACCCTGGGCAAGGCCTTGACGGTGTTGTTCTGGTGGGTGGTGCTGGTCAATCTGCTCATGCCCATGACACATCCGTTCCGCACGCTGATCAACTTCACCGGCGCGACGCTGATGCTTCTGCACGTGCTCGAAGTCCTGCTGTTCCAGGCCAGCCTGCGTGGCCGCACCCATCCCTGGTTTGACCGCCTGCAGATCCTGCTGGTGGGTATATTTCATGTGCGTTCAATTCCGACCCGGTCGGTGCAGGAGAGCAACAATGCGTAGGTTGTGTCTGGTAGCGGCGTTGTTCACGCCTTTGGCGATGGCCGAAAGCCTGAGTGTCGAACCTCATTCATTGATGCGTCTGCCGGGCAAGGACGGCGTGCTGACCCTCGACCGCCTGGTGGTGGAGGACTACGCCACCCTGCTGGTGCCGGACAACCTGGTGGAACTGAAGGTGGGCGAGCTGCGCCTGGGCCATGAGGCGCGCATCGCCATCGTGCCGGGCCAGCAGGAGCTGCGTATCGAGGCGCGCCGCGCCGAACTGGGCGAAGGCAGCCAGATTCTTGCCCGTGGCGCCCCCGGCACCTATGAGAAGGCCGCGCTGCCTGGGCGCAACCTGGTGCTTCAACTGCAAGCGCTGCAAGGCCCGCAACTGGCGGTGGACGCCCGTGGCGGCGCCGGCGCGCCAGGCTACTTCGGCCTCGACGGCGCCAATGGCCAGGCGCCGGGCTGCCTGTGGGGCGAGGCCGGCCGCGGTGCCGATGGTCTCAATGGCGGCAATGGCCATGACGGCGCCAACGGCGCGCAAGTGCGCCTGCAGGTGCCCCGCGACTATCCCAACGACGCCATCAAGGTGCAACTCGACGGCGGCGTCGGCGGCCTGGCGGGCGCAGCGGGCAAGGCCGGTGCCGGTGGCAAGGCCAAGGGCTGCTTCATCTATAGCACTGCCGGTGCCAAGGCCGGCCGCCCTGGCCAGCCGGGCGAACCCGGTGTTGCCGGCCAGCCGGGCGCGCTGACGGTGCAGCGCCTGTAGGCAGCGTCAGAACGGTGGCCGCGCCGCGGCCACCGCCACCAGCAGGAACCCGATGATCAGGTTGATGCCCACCAGCCGGCGTATCTGCGCCAGGTTGGTACCCGCCGTGGCCCAGTCCTGGGCCTGGACCGCCGTATTGAAGGTCGGCAACTGCAGCAGGGTGATGCGAATGAACAACGCCACCATCACCAGGTACAGGCCCATCATCACCTGCACGTAGCGCGGCGCGGTCTCGAACCCGCTGAAGCTGATCTGGATCATGGCGATGCCACTTATCGGAAGAATCAACACGGCCAGCCAGACCCAGAGAAAAAAGCGTCGGAAAACTTCCGCCCACAGCTTCAGCCGCGCAGGTGCCTCCAGGGCTGTAACCGCCGCCGGGCGCAGCACCAGCCAGGCGAAGAACATGCCGCCCACCCAGATGAGTGCTGCCCAGACATGCAAGGTGTAGAGGGGGGCATATGCAGCCATGTGGATCTCCGTTCAGCGCGCGAGGGTTTAGCGGGGTATGATAGCGGCCCTTAATGAAACACTGAAAATTTATCCAGGCGTTCACGCCCCAGAATCATGATCAGCAACCAACTCAAAACCCAGATCCAGGGCGCCTACACGCGTTTCCTCGAAGCCAAGAGCCTCAAGCCTCGCTATGGCCAGCGCTTGATGATCGCCGAAGTCGCCAAGGTACTGGGCGACATCGAGTGTGACGACGAAGGGCGTCGCTCGGGCGAATGCGCCGTGGTGGCCGTCGAGGCCGGCACCGGCACCGGCAAGACCGTGGCCTACAGCCTGGCGGCGATCGCGGCTGCCAAGGAAGCGGGCAAGCGCCTGGTCATTGCCACGGCCACCGTCGCCCTGCAGGAGCAGATCGTCTACAAGGACCTGCCGGACCTGATGAAGAACAGCGGCCTGAACTTCACGTTCTCGCTGGCCAAGGGCCGTGGGCGCTACCTGTGCCTGTCCAAGCTCGACATCCTGTTGCAGGAAGGCCACGCGCAGACCGCCACCGCCCAGCTGTTCGAGGAGGAGGGCTTCCGCATCGAGGTGGACGAAGCCAGCCAGAAGCTGTTCACCAGCATGATCGAGAAGCTGGCCGGCAACAAATGGGACGGTGATCGCGACAGCTGGGCAACCGCCCTGGAAGACAAGGACTGGGCGCGCGTCACCACCGACCATAGCCAGTGCACCAGCCGCCATTGCCCCAACTTCCAGCAGTGCGCCTTCTACAAGGCCCGCGAAGGCATGGGCAAGGTCGACGTGATCGTCACCAACCACGACATGGTGCTGGCCGACCTGGCCCTGGGCGGCGGCGCCGTGCTGCCCGACCCGCGCGACACCATGTACGTGTTCGACGAAGGCCACCACCTGCCGGACAAGGCCATCGGCCATTTCGCCCATTACACCCGCCTGCGCTCCACCGCCGACTGGCTGGAAAGCACGGCCAAGAACCTTACCAAGCTGCTGGCCCAGCACCCGCTGCCGGGTGACCTGGGCAAGTGGATCGAGCAGGTGCCGGAGCTGGCGCGCGAGATCAAGACCCACCAGCAGTTCATGTTCAGTGCCTGCGAGCAACTGGCCGATTTCCGCGCCGGCGAGGACATGGAAGGCCGCGAACGCCCACGCCATCGCTTCGTCGGCGGCGTGGTGCCCGAGCACATGCGTGAAATGGGCATCGAGCTGAAGAAGGGCTTTGCCCGTCTCAATGACCTGTTCACCCGCCTGGCGGACCTGCTCAAGGAAGGCATGGACGCCGAGAAGAGTATCGGCATCCCCAGCCACCAGGCCGAGGAATGGTACCCGCTGTTCGGCAGCCTGCAGTCCCGCGCCCTGGGCAACTGGGAGCTGTGGACCGCTTTCACCGCCGAGGACCCGGAAGACAGCCCGCCCATGGCGCGCTGGTTGACCCTGGCCGAGGCCGGCGCCATGTTCGACATCGAGGTCAACGCCAGCCCCATCCTGGCCGCCGAGATGCTGCGGCGCAACCTGTGGAACGTCGCCCATGGCGCGGTGGTGACCTCGGCCACCCTGACTGCGCTGGGCAAGTTCGACCGTTTCCGCATGCGCTCGGGCCTGCCCAAGACGGCTGTTACCGCCGTAGTGCCCAGCCCGTTCCACCACGCGGATGCTGGTTTGCTGCGCGTGCCAGACCTGCGCGCCGACCCGCGCGACGCCACGGCGCACACCGCGGCCATCATTCGCGACCTGCCCGGCCTGGTGGAAGGCTCGCGCGGCACCCTGGTGCTGTTCTCCTCGCGCCGGCAGATGCAGGACGTGTTCGACGGCCTGGACCGCGACTGGCGCAAGCAGGTGTTCATCCAGGGCAACCTGTCCAAGCAGGAAACCTTGAACAAGCACAAGGCGCGCGTCGATGGCGGCGATTCCAGCGTGCTGTTCGGCCTGGCCAGCTTCGCCGAAGGTGTCGACTTGCCGGGTGCCTACTGCGAGCACGTGGTCATCGCCAAGATCCCCTTCGCCGTGCCGGACGACCCGGTGGAAGCGGCGCTGGCCGAGTGGATCGAAGCGCGGGGCGGCAATCCATTCATGGAAATCGCCGTGCCCGACGCGTCCCTGAAGCTGATCCAGGCCTGTGGCCGGTTGCTGCGCACCGAACAGGACCGCGGCACCATCACCCTGCTGGACCGCCGCCTGGTCACCCAGCGCTACGGCAAGGCAATCCTCAACGCGCTGCCGCCATTCCGTCGCGAAATTTCCTGAAGCACGCAGGGTGAAAAATCCCTGCTTTGCTGTCTATAACCCTGACCGAGGCCGACACCGGCCATCAAGGAGAGCTGGAACCCCATGATTCGCCGTTCGTTACCCGCTGTATTCGCACTGCTGTGCACCACCCCGCTGTTGGCGGCCCCCGGTGCGCAGCAGACGCTGTTCAACTTCGTCCGTCCCGCCGATGTGGTACAGGTGACGGTCGCGGATGCCAGCCTGCCGCAGTACAACGCCGAACAGACGGCCGAAGGGGAGGTGTTGCGCCGGGTGACGTTCAACCCGGTGGCCGCGCCGAGCCTCACCCTCAAGCCCCAGGCCGGGGCCTGGGACTGGTCTGCCGACAGCGCCATGACCCTGCGTGCCCAGAGCGCCATGGACTGGGCGGTGACCCTGTACGTGAAAATCCAGAGCAACGACGGCAAGACCCTGACCAGCCGCATCGACCTGCCGGCCGGCCCGGCGCAGACCCTGGTCATCCCGCTGCAGGCCAATTCGGCCCTCAGCCAGGGCATGCGCGCAGGCCCGCCGATGCCGTGGATGCATGACGGCCAGCGCACCCTGCTGGCCAGCAGCCAGGGCGAGCTGACCGCCAGCCAGGTGGTGTCGGTGACCCTGTCCATGGACAAGCCGGCGGTGGCCCAGAACATCCTGCTCGAGCGCTTCGGCGTGGTGGAGGGCGATGAGTTGCAGAAGGCTGCCTACGCCGACCTGGTCGACGAGTACGGGCAGTTCAACCGTGGGCGCTGGCCGGAAAAGGTCAGCAGTGACGATCAACTCAAGGCCGCCGCCAGCCGCGAACAGCAGCAGCTCAAGGGCTGGCTGGCCGAGCGCGGCAAGGCACCGCTGGACAAGTTCGGTGGCCTGGTCCAGGGGCCGGCGTTCAACGCCAGTGGCTTCTTCCGCACCGAAAAGCGCGATGGCCGCTGGTACCTGGTGACCCCCGAAGGGCACCCGTTCTATTCCCTGGGCGTGAACGCCGTGGCCGCCGACAACGACCGCACCTACGTGCAGGGCCGCGAGTGGATGTTTACCCACCTGCCCAAGGCCGACGAGCCCGAGGCCCAGTACTACGGGCAAAGCAACAACCAGGACGGCAATGGCTCGTCCGTGGGCCGTGGGTTCGGCAGCGGCCGCTGGTTCGACTTCTATGGCGCCAACCTGCAACGCACCTATGCCACGCCGTGCACGCCAACGGCCCAGGCGCCGTGCGCGAAGCAGCCGTTCGATGCCATTCGCTGGCAGCAGCACACCCTGGACCGCCTGCAGGCCTGGGGCTTCAACACGTTGGGCAACTGGAGCGCGCCGGCGCTGGAAGGCAACCAGCGGGTGCCCTACGTGCTGCCGTTATCGATCGTCGGCGATTACGCCAGCATCAGCACCGGCATGGACTGGTGGGGACGCATGCCTGACCCGTTCGACCCGCGTTTCGCCATGGCCACCGAGCGTGCCGTGGCCATCGCCGCCCGCGACCACCGCGACGACCCATTCCTGATTGGCTACTTCGCCGACAACGAACTGGCCTGGGCCGGCCCCGGCAACGACCCGAAATCGCGCTATGCGCTGGCCTACGGTACCCTGCGCCAGACCACCGACGTGCCGGCCAAGCGCGCGTTCCTCAAGCAGCTGCGTGACAAGTACCGCAACCAGGAGGGCCTGTCCAAGGCCTGGGGCATCAGCCTGCCGGCCTGGGAACTGATGGAAGACCCCGGCTTCGAGGCGCCGCTGCCCAACCCGGAACACCCGGAGATCGAGGCCGACCTCAAGCAGTTCCAGCGCGTGTTCGCCGACACCTACTTCAAGACCATCGCCGACGCCCTGAAGTGGCATGCGCCCAACCACCTGCTGCTGGGTGGCCGCTACGCCGTGTCCAGCCCCGAGGCGGTGGACTCGTGCGCGCAGTACTGCGACGTGCTCAGCTTCAATTTCTATACGCCCAAGCCCCAGGACGGCTATGACTTCGCCCGCCTGCGCCAGTTGGACAAGCCGGTGCTGGTCTCCGAGTTCACCTTCGGCTCCCGCGACCGCGGCCCGTTCTGGCCTGGCCCCATGGAAGTGGCCAAGGAAGAGGACCGTGGCAACGCCTACGCCGGCTTCCTCAAGGCGGCCTTGCAGGAACCGACGATCGTCGGCGTGCACTGGTTCCAGTACCTCGACCAGCCCGTGACGGGCCGCCTGCTGGACGGCGAGAACGGCCACTTCGGCCTGGTGGGCATCACCGACGTGCCGTACCAGGGCTTCGTCGCTGCGGTGCGCAAGAGCAACCAGGACACCCTGGACCAGCTGGCCAAGACCCTGCCCGCACCAGCCCCGGCCGAGAAAGGCGACAAAGGCGGCGCAGCCCACAAATAACCTGTAGCAGCGGCGGGGCGGCCATCCGCGGGAAGGCCGCGCCCTGCGGTCCAGGCCATTTCCCTCGCAGCAGCAGTTACACGCTGTATGCAGAAAGATACCCACCAACTGACCGGCATCTGTTCACAAAAGCCCCAAGGGCTGAAACAATGCCGGCCACTTCGTTCAATGTCGTGCAGGAGTCACTGGGTGCAGATTCAGGGTCATTACGAGCTTCAATTCGAAGCGGTGCGCGAGGCGTTTGCCGCCTTGTTCGACGATCCCCAGGAGCGTGGCGCAGCGCTGTGCATCCAGGTGGGCGGGCGGACGGTCATCGACCTGTGGGCGGGCACCGCCGACAAGGACGGCCAGGAAGCCTGGCACAGCGACACCATCGCCAACCTGTTCTCCTGCACCAAGACCTTCACGGCCGTCACGGCGCTGCAACTGGTGGGCGAGGGCAAGCTCGACCTCGACCTGCCCGTGGCCCGCTACTGGCCCGAGTTCGCTGCGGCCGGCAAGGAAAACGTCACCCTGCGCCAGCTGCTCTGCCACCAGGCCGGCCTGCCGGCGCTGCGCGAGCTGCTGCCGCCCGAGGCCCTGTATGACTGGCAGGTGATGGTCGATGCGCTGGCGGCCGAGGCGCCCTGGTGGACGCCGGGCACCGGCCACGGCTACGCCGCCATCACCTACGGCTGGCTGGTGGGCGAGCTGCTGCGCCGTGCCGATGGCCGCGGCCCCGGCGAGTCCATCGTCGCCCGGGTCGCCCGCCCCCTGGGGCTGGACTTCCACGTCGGCCTGGCCGACTCGGAGTTCCACCGCGTCGCGCACATCGCCCGTGGCAAGGGCAACATGGGCGACGAAGCCGCCCAGCGCCTGCTGCAGGTCACCATGCGCGAGCCCACCGCCATGAGCACCCGTGCCTTCACCAATCCGCCGTCGGTACTCACCAGCACCAACAAGCCCGAGTGGCGGCGCATGCAGCAGCCGGCGGCCAATGGCCACGGCAATGCCCGCAGCCTGGCGGGCTTCTACAGCGGCCTGCTCGACGGCAGCCTGCTGGAGCCCGAACTGCTGGGCGAACTGACCCGCGAGCACAGCGTTGGCCCGGACAAGACCCTGCTGACCCCGACCCGTTTCGGCCTGGGCTGCATGCTCGACCAGCCGGCCCTGGCCAACGCCACCTTCGGCCTCGGGGCCAAGGCGTTCGGCCATCCTGGCGCCGGTGGCTCGGTTGGTTTTGCCGATCCCGAGCACGACGTGGCCTTCGGTTTCGTCACCAACACGCTGGGCCCGTACATCCTGATGGACCCGCGCGCACAAAAGCTGGTGCGGGTACTTGCCACTTGTCTATAAACTGCGCGAATCGACCGACGGGCAGTTGCAAGCGGTCGATTCATCTAATATCAAATCAACGGTTTAAACGGGTTTTCTAACCCGCTTTGTATCAACCTCATCCTTGTGGAAAGCTTATGTACTCCAATAAATCCATCGCGTTTGCCCTGTGCCTGGCCGTGACCGGTTGCGCCCAGACTCCACAGAACAGCACGGCAGACAACAGCGGCTTCCGCTGGTGGCCGTTCGGTGCTGCGGACCACGCGGCCGACAAGAACGTGGCCGGCGCGATCAACGACAAAGTTGCCAAGGATGAAGCCAAGTCTGCAGCCGCCCCTGTAGTTGCCCCTGCCGTTGCTGCCGCGCCTGCCGACACCGGCAAGCACTGGTACTGGCCGTTCGGCGGCAGCAGCGATGCCGCCAAGCCAGCCGCCCCGGCCGTTGCCGTGGTGCCCAAGATCGACACCAAGATGACCCAGGCGTGGCTCGACAGCTACGAGCCGAAAGTGCGTGAAGCGGTCAAGGGCAGCAACTTCCAGGTCGAGCGCCGCGAAGACGTGCTGGTGGTCATCGCCCCGATCGACAGCAGCTTCAACCCGCGCCGTCCCGAACTGCTGCTGCCTATCACCCTGAGCCCCATCACCAACATCGCCAAGGCTGTCGAGAACGACCCCAAGACCGCCGTGCTGGTCCTGGGCCACGCTGACGCCAGCGGCGCCGCCGACGTGCAGGAAATCAGCCAGAAGCGTGCGGGTTCCGTGGCTGCCATCTTCCACCTGAGCGGCCTGGACCGTAAGCGCCTGGCCATGCGTGGCATGGGCTCGCTGATGCCACGTGCCGCCAACGACAGCGCCCAGGGCCGTGCCCTGAACCGCCGTGTCGAAATCCTGCTGACCCCGCAGGAAACCATGGTGGCCCTGGTTGCCAAGTACAACTCGCCAACGCCGCCAGTGGCCGAAATGGTCGCCACCCAGGACGTCAAGCCAGTGGTAGCACCGGCGCCGGCCAGCAAGAAAGCCGCGGCCAAGAAAGCCACCGCGAAGAAGGCCCCGGCCAAACCCGCGGCCAAGAAGAAAGTGACCCCTGCCAAGGCGGCAGCGCCGGCCAAGAAAAAGGCTGACGCGGTAGCCCAGACCCAGAACTGATAGTCCAGGAAGCGCGCAATGACCCAGGCACTCGCCGACATGCGCCGTGACTACACCCGTGACGGCCTGACCGAGGCGAATGCCCCGGTCGAGCCGTTTGCGCTGTTCACGCGCTGGTTCGAAGAAGCGCTTGCCACCGAGCAAGCGCCCGTGGAGGCCAACGCCATGACGTTGGCCACCGTCGATGCACAGGGCCGGCCACACTGCCGCGTGCTGTTGCTCAAGGCCCTGGACCCCCAGGGCTTTACCTTCTTCACCAACTACGAAAGCGACAAGGGCCGGCAGCTGGACGCCAACCCCTTTGCCGCCATGACGTTCTTCTGGCCCACCCTGGAGCGCCAGGTGCGCATCGAAGGGCGGGTGAGCAAGGTCAGCCATGACGAGTCCGACGCCTACTTCCAGGTGCGCCCGCTGGGCAGCCGCCTGGGTGCCTGGGCCTCGCCGCAGAGCCGGGTGATCGCCGACCGCGCTGAACTCGAGGGCCTGCTCAAGGCCACCGAGCAGCGCTTCAGCGACACCCAGCCCCACTGTCCCGAGCACTGGGGCGGCTTCCGCCTTGTGCCCGAGCGCATCGAGTTCTGGCAGGGGCGCTCCAGCCGCCTGCACGATCGGCTCAACTACCGCCTGGTGGACCAGGCCTGGCAGCGCGAGCGCCTGGCCCCCTGATCGGCGCGGCAGACCTTTTCCTCTCCTCAGTTGTCCAGACGATGTGGCATGATTGCACGCAAGCGTGCCATTTCGTCGGCCCTCCAAAGCCCGCCAGAACGGCTGTACTTCAGCTGAATGGACGCAATTTATTACAGCTGGCGTCGTGACACCCTGCGACGGCCAGCGTTTAATGGGCACCTACGCCCCACGGAGAATTTTCATGCGTAAATCCGCACTGCTTCTTGCCTGCTTCACGACTTCGTCCCTGTTCCTGGGTGGTTGCGTCTCCAACCTGCAGGGCGACACCTACTCGCGTGATGAAGCACGTCGTGTGCAAACCGTGCGCATGGGCACCATCGAGTCCCTGCGCCCGGTGAAAATCGAAGGCACCAAGACCCCGATCGGCGCTGGCGCCGGCGCCGTGGTCGGCGGCGTGGCCGGTAGCGCCATCGGTGGCGGCCGTGGCAGCATCATCACTGCCGTGATCGGCGCCGTGGCCGGTGGCCTGGTAGGCTCCGCTGCCGAAGAAGGCATGACCCGCGCCCAGGGCGTGGAAATCACCGTGCGCGAAGACGACGGCAGCATGCGTGCCTACGTGCAGCAGGTGCAGGAAAACGAGATCTTCCGCGTCGGCGAGCGTGTGCGCATCATGACCGTGGACGGTACCAGCCGCGTTTCGCACTGATACCCGCACGCAGCACACGAAAAACCCGGCCTAGGCCGGGTTTTTTTGTGCCGCATGGCCAGGTCAGGCTTTGCGGCTGGCCATCGCCGTCACCGCATAACCGATGAACGCCGCCAGGATCGAGCCCGTCAGGATGCCCATGCGGTCCTCGCCGGCGAACGGGCTTTGCCCCGGCACGTAGGCCAACGAGCCGACGAACAGACTCATGGTAAAGCCGATGCCGCACAGTATCGACACCCCCAGCAGCTGCCTCCAGCTGGCGCCTTCGGGCAGTGCCGCCAGGCCTGCCTTGATCGCCAGCCAGGTCAGGCCGAACACGCCCAGGGTCTTGCCCACCAGCAAGCCGGTGGCGATGCCCAACGGCACGTGGTGGGTGAAGCTTTCCAGGGTCACGCCCGCCAGTGGCACGCCGGCGTTGGCGAAGGCAAACAGCGGCAGGATGGCGTAGGCCACCCAGGGATGCAGGGCATGCTCCAGGCTGCGCGACGGCGATGGCTCGGCGTTGCGGGTGCGCAAGGGAATGCAGAAGGCCAGGGTGACGCCCGCCAGGGTGGCGTGCACCCCGCTCTTGAGCACGCACACCCAAAGGATGGCGCCCACCACCAGGTAGGGCGCCAGCTTCACCACCCCCAGGCGGTTCATGGCGATCAGGGCCAGCAGGCAAGCGCCCGCCAGCATCAGCGCCAGGCTGGAGATGGCCCCCGAATAGAACAGGGCGATGACCACGATGGCGCCCAGGTCGTCGATGATCGCCAGGGTCATGAGGAACAGCTTCAACGACACCGGCACGCGCTTGCCCAGCAGGGCCAGCACGCCCAGGGCGAAGGCAATGTCGGTGGCCATGGGAATGGCCCAGCCACTGAGGGCGGCGGGGTTGTCCTTGTTCAGGGCCCAGAAGATCAGCGCCGGCACCACCATGCCGCCAATGGCTGCGGCGCCCGGCAGGGCTACCTGCGAGACGCTGGACAGCTGGCCCTCCAGCACTTCGCGTTTCACCTCCAGGCCAATAATCAGGAAGAACAGCGCCATCAGCCCGTCGTTGATCCACAGCAGCAGCGGCTTGGCGATTTGCAAGGCGCCAACCTGGGCCACTACCGGCGTGTCGAGGAAACTGTTGTACAGGCCGGAAAGCGGCGAATTGTTGATGATCAGCGCCAGCACGGCGGCCGCGATCAGCAGCAGGCCGCTGGCCGCTTCCAACTGAAAGAAACGTGTCAAAGTACTACGCAGAGGCACGGTCGCGCTCCATCCTGGTGTTCGAAGGGGGACACCCTAACCCGTACCGGCAGTTGTTAAAACAAAAGTTATATTCGTTTTTGTTATAACAAAAATGGCAGGCAAGGCAGGGCAGTGGACCCTAACAGCGAAGGACGCCAGTGGAGATAGGACGTGTCTGATTCGGATGTAGGACATTTCCCGTAGCAGCTGCCGCAGGCTGCGTCTTGAGCACCCAAGTGCTTCGGACGCCGCCTTCGGCAGCTGCTACAGGGAACATCAGGCGTCGATGCCCAGCATGCTGCGGGCTACGGCTTCGGCGATGCGGATGCCGTCCACGCCGGCGGACAGGATGCCACCGGCGTAACCAGCGCCTTCGCCGGCCGGGAACAGGCCCTTGACGTTGAGGCTCTGGAAGCTGGCATCACGGGTGATGCGCAGCGGCGACGAGGTGCGGGTCTCGATGCCGGTGAGGATCGCGTCCGGGCGGGCGAAGCCGCGGATCTGCTTGTCGAAGGCCGGCAGTGCTTCGCGGATCGCCTCGATGGCGAAGGCCGGCAGCGACAGCGCCAGGTCGCCCAGGGACACGCCCGGTTTGTAGGAAGGTTCCACGTCACCCAAGGCCGTGGACGGCGTGTTGGCGATGAAATCGCCCACCAGTTGCGCCGGCGCCTGGTAGTTGCTGCCACCCAGCAGGTAGGCGGTGGACTCCAGCTTTTCCTGCAGCTCGATGCCGGCCAGCGGGCCACCCGGGTAGTCGACTTCCGGGGTAATGCCAACGACGATGCCCGAGTTGGCATTGCGCTCGTTACGCGAGTACTGGCTCATGCCGTTGGTGACCACCCGGCCTGGCTCGGAAGTGGCGGCTACCACGGTGCCGCCCGGGCACATGCAGAAGCTGTACACCGAGCGGCCGTTCTTGGCGTGGTGCACCAGCTTGTAGTCGGCAGCGCCCAGCTTCGGGTGGCCGGCGTACTTGCCCAGGCGCGCCTGGTCGATCAGGCCTTGTGGGTGCTCGATGCGGAAGCCGATGGAGAACGGCTTGGCTTCCATGAACACGCCGCGGGCGTGCAGCATGCGGAAGGTGTCGCGGGCGCTGTGGCCCAGGGCCATGACCACGTGGCGGGACATCAACTGTTCGCCGTTCTCCAGCACCACGCCTTGCAGCTGTTCGTTGTCGATCAGCAGGTCGGTGACCTTGTGCTCGAAACGAATCTCGCCGCCCAGGGCCTCGATCTCCTTGCGCATGGTCTCGACCATGCCCGTGAGACGGAAGGTGCCGATGTGCGGCTTGCTGACGTAGAGGATCTCTTCCGGCGCGCCGGATTTGACGAACTCGTGCAGCACCTTGCGGCCGTGGTGCAGCGGGTCCTTGATCTGGCTGTACAGCTTGCCGTCGGAGAAGGTGCCTGCGCCGCCTTCGCCGAACTGCACGTTGGACTCGGGGTTGAGCACGCTTTTACGCCACAGGCCCCAGGTGTCCTTGGTGCGCTGGCGCACTTCCTTGCCACGCTCCAGCACGATCGGCTTGAAGCCCATCTGCGCCAGCAGCAGGGCGGCGAAGATGCCGCACGGGCCGAAGCCGACCACCAGTGGGCGCTCTTCCAGGCCTTCGGGGGCATGGCCCACCACCTTGTAGCTGACGTCCGGCGCCGGGCCGACGTTGCGGTCCTCGGCGAAGCGCGCCAGCACGGCGGCTTCGTCGCGCACGTTGAGGTCGATGGTGTAGATGAATTGCAGCTCGCTGTTCTTCTTGCGCGCGTCGTAGCTGCGCTTGAACAGGGTGAAGTCCAGCAGATCGGCGTCGGCGATCCCCAGGCGCTGCACGATGGCCGGGCGCAGGGCCTCGTCGGCGTGGTCCAGGGGCAGTTTGAGTTCGGTGATTCGTAACATGACAGGGTCCAATATCCGGGCCACAGGGTTGACCCGGCAGCTTTGCACTAACCGGCCATTATAAGCGTTCGGAGGCGGTTGCCGTCAGGTTTTAACTGCCCGACGGCAGATCTTCAGTCGTTGCGGGCGCCACCGAAGTAGGCGCAGCCCCGGTATGGCTGGTCATTGACGCGCAATTCGGCGCTCATCTGCATCACCCCGCCGGTGGTCGGGTCTACGCAGCGCTGGGGGGCCACCCACAATTCCACCTTCAGGCCGTTGGCCTCGGTACTCAGGCTCAGGCGGCCGTCGGGCAGGGTTTCCTCGACGAAGGGCACGGCCAGCGGTGGCTGGTCGGCGCGGCTCAGTTCCAGGCCCTTGCCGCTGGCGCGCAGCTCCCACTTCGACGGCTCGGTGCCGGCGGCGCGAAGGGTCAGCAGCTTGAAGTTGGGGTCGTTGCAGGCGGTGGTGGAGCGTTCCAGGCGGTAGAACTGGCGCAGGTCGATGGTGCCGTCCAGGCCACCGGTCTTGCTGGCCTCGAAGCGCCCGCGCACGTCGGCGTAGACCTGCCCGGACTTGCCGACGATGCCGGCGGCTTCCTGCAGCACGCCGGTATTGCCGACATCGGTGACGGTGTAGTGGCGCTGTTCGCCGCAGGGCTGGAACAGCAAGTGGCCGTTATTGCCCATCAGCACGCCCTGCATGCGCGTGAGGTCGGCGTGGGAAGGCTGGCTGGGCGCGGAGGCGAACAGCTGGCAACCGGCGAACAGCGGTAGCAGGGCAAAACACAGCAGATTACGGGCAACGCGCATCGGGGGCCTCCTGGTCAGTGGGGCGCACCCTAGCACAGCAGAAGTGAAAATTCTGCGGCCCGCTAGCCGACGATAAACACCTGGCCGGTCTGCAGGCCTTCCACGCTCTTGGCGTAGGCCAGTGCCACCTCGGCAGCGGGCACCGGCTTGTAGCCGCGGAAGTACGGCGCGTAGCTGCCCATGGCTTCCACCAGCACCGTAGGGCTGACGGCGTTGATGCGCAGGCCGCGAGGCAGTTCGATGGCTGCGGCGCGAACGAAGGCGTCCAGCGCGCCGTTGACCATGGCCGCCGAAGCGCCGCTGCGGATCGGGTCGCGGTTGAGAATGCCCGAGGTCAGGGTGAACGAGGCGCCGTCGTTGGCGAACTCGCGGCCGATCAACAGCAGGTTTACCTGCCCCATCAGCTTGTTGTGCAGGCCGAGGCTGAAATCGCTGTCGGTCATTTCCCCCAGTGGCTTGAAGGTGACGCTGCCTACGGCGCTGACCAGGGCATCGAAACGCCCGGTCTGCTCGAACAGTGCGCGGATGGAAGCCGGGTCGCTGATGTCCACCTGGAAGTCACCGCTGGTGCGGCCCACGCGAACGACCTCGTGGCGCTGGGCAAGCTCGCTGGCGATGGCGGAACCGACGGTGCCGCTGGCACCGAGCAACAGAATCTTCATGGCTGAATCCTCGTGGGGAGAGTGTGCGACCAGTGTAGGGATTTGCTTTTTGCGGATAATCCCTCTAATAGGCAACCTTTGGTTTTCGTGTGGAAACAATCCATGAGTGAACTTGATGACCTGGCGGCCTTCGCCGTGCTGGTCGAGGCGGGCACCTTTACCCGGGCCGCCGAGCAGCTGGGCTGGAGCAAGGGGCAGCTGTCCAAGCGCATCAGCGCCCTGGAGGCCGGCCACGGCGTGCAACTGCTGCACCGCAGCACCCGGCGTTTGAGCCTTACAGCGGCGGGCGCGGCGCTGTTGCCGGAGGCGCAGGCCCTTGTGGCGCAGATGCAGCGCGCCCATCGGGCTTTGGCGCAGCTCAAGGACGAGCTGGCCGGGCCGGTGCGGCTGACGGTGCCGGTGTCCCTGGGCGAGACTTTTTTCGAAGGGTTGCTGCTGGCGCTGGGCCGCGATTACCCGCAGATCAACCTGGAACTGGACCTGAGCAACGCCTACCGCGACCTGGCCCGCGAGGGCTTTGACCTGGCGGTGCGCGAGAGCGTGGCCAGCGACGAGCGCCTGGTGGCGCGGCCGCTGTTGACCATGCAGGAGATTACCTGCGCCAGCCCGGCCTACCTGGCTGCGCGGCCGGCCCCGCAAACCCCGCAGGACCTGGCCGCGCACGCCTGCCTGCTCAACAGCCACTACAGTGGACGGGAGGAGTGGCGCTACCACCTGCAGCATGAGCTGATCCGCGTGGCCGTGGCCGGGCCGTTCGCCAGCAACCATTACAGCCTGCTGAAGAAAGCTGCGCTGGCGGGGGCCGGGGTGGCCAGGTTGCCGTCATACATGCTGCACGAGGACCTGGCAGAGGGCAGGTTGGTGTGGCTGCTGCGTGAGTACCAGACCTCCAGCGCGCCGTTGTTCCTAGTGCATCCTTACCAGGGTGGCTTGCCACGCCGGGTGCAGGTGGTGGCGGATTACCTGACGGCCTGGTCGACGCAGTAGGCGGTGGCTGTAATTGTCCTTGTGGGAGCTGGCTTGCCAGCGAGCTTTTGGGGCCTCAACAGCTCGCTGGCAAGCCAGCTCCCACAAGTTGGTTGTGCGAACAAAAAAGCCTCCACAAGGGAGGCTTTTTTAACGGTGGGGCAGGGCCTTAGTTGGCCTTGGCCACCGGTGGCTTGCCTTGCAGCTTCTCGATGGCGTCGATCAGGCGCTTGGCCAGCGCCGGGTAATCTTCATCGAAGTGGTGGCCGCCAGGCAGCTTGAGGGTCTCGCCGGTGTAGGTCTTGTTGTCGGTGCAGCCGGTTTCATCGGCCTCCTCGACACCGTACACGCACAGAATCTTGTTCTGCGGCATCTTGGCGATTTCCGGCCCGGTCGGTGCTTCCTTGCCGGCGTTGCCCAGCCAACCCTCGACCTCGATCTCGAAGCTGCCGCTGCGGGCGAAGGCCAGCAGCAGCACGCCGTCGATGCGCTTCTGGTCATCGGCCGGCAGGCGGTTGTAGGTCGCAGGCAGCACGTCGGCGCCGAACGAATAACCGGCCAGGATGAAGCGCTTGGTGCCCCACTTCTGGCGATAGTGCAGCATCAGCGCGGACAGGTCCTCGGCGCTTTGCTCAGGCGTCTTGTGCTGCCAGTAGTAGCGCAGCATGTCGATGCCCACCACCGGGTAGCCCATCTTCGCCATCTCGCCCGCAACGTCGCGGTCCAGGTCGCGCCAGCCGCCGTCGCCGGACAGGAACAGGGTCACGGTGTCGGTGGCCTGGCCAGCCGGCACTTCCACCACGGGCATGCTCAGGGCGTCCTTGTTGTCACCCACCAGCAGCTTGGTCAGCTCGTTCTTGAGCACCTGCGGCAGGTGCACGTCGTAGTCGCTGATGCTGGTCTCGGCGTTGGGGGTGTCGCGCACGAACGAGGCGCTGGCGTCGTCCGGGTTGTCGTTCCAGGCGACGATCCAGTGGCCGTGGTCGGCCTTCTTCGGCAGCGGGGTGGCACAGCCAGGCTGTTCCAGGCTGAAGCCCACCGACACGGCGGTGGCCTTGTCGTCGGTCTGCTTGGCCAGCCATGACCAGGCTTCGGCCGCGCCGGAGCCAATGCCGCCGAACACGGTCACCGGGCCGTCCAGGTGCTGGGCGGCGGCCTTGATGTCGTTTTCCTGCTCGTCGCAGTCGGACTTGGCCAACAGTACCTGCACCAACTGCGCCGAGCCGTCCTTGCTGAGGTCGGTCAGTTGCTTGTCGGTCAGCGCCTGTTCGGCCGGCACCGACAGCACGACCCGGGCCTTGATGTGGCTGCCGGGGGTGACCAGGGTCACGGTGTTGCCGTCGTCCAGCTTCACCTGTTCTAGAAGGGGCGCGGGGGCGGGGCGGTTCATGTACCAGTAGACCGCCGCGGCGCCAGCGATCACTACCACCACGACCGCCAGCCCTTTACGCCAGTTGCGTCGAATCATCAGCGTTTCACCAATCCTGTCAGGCCGCCCGCGATAAGGGCGGCGGTATCGGCCAGTGCCACCAGCGGATCGAGTCCTGCGGGCACGGCCATGTAACGGGGTTCCCAGTCGGGCTGGAATTTATCCTTGAAGCGCCGCAGGCCCTGGAAGTTGTAGAGCTGCTCGCCACGGCGGAACACCATCGAACCCAGGCGCTGGGTCAGCGGTGCGCCGCGACGTGGTTGCAGGCCCGACAACGGCACCATGCCCAGGCTGAAGCGCGCGTAACCATGACTCTTATAATGTTGAATCAGGCCGACCATCATGAACTCCATGGTCAGCTTTGGTGCCTCGGGGTGTGCGCGCATCAGGTCGAGACTGGCCAGCTCATGGCTGTGGGTCTCGAGCAGGTTGGCGAACGCCACGGGGCGTCCCTCGAAATGAATGATTGCAATACGAAAATGCTGCAGGTACTCCGGGCTGAAACGACCCAGGGAGAAGCCTTTTTCCCGAACGTTCTTGCCGGTCAGCCAGGCATCGGAAATCACCTTCAGCTCGTCCAGCGGCGCCTGGCCCGGTTCGTGGATCTCCAGCGACAGGCCGTCGCGGGTACCGCGGTTCCAGGTGTAGCGCAGGTCCTTCATCTCCTTGCCCTTGGCTTCCAGGTCGAAGCGTTCCAGGTCCACCCGGGCTTCCTCGCCCAGCTTGATCGCAGTCAGGCCGATGTCCATGTAGAACGGCAGGTTCTCGGCACGCACCTGGTAAAACACCGGGCGGGCATGATGGAAATCGCACAGGTCACGGAACTGCCAGATCATTTCCGCCCGTTGCTGGGTCGAGCCAATGGGGTCGTACAGCGCCACCAGGCTCCGCCCGCGGCGGGCGTACATCATGAAGGCGTTATCGTTGGGGTGGAAGAGCAGGGCCTTGTCACCCGTCAGCGCCAGGCCACCGTCCGGCTGATCGGAGGTCATCAGGATCTTCGCCGCCTTGTGCAGTTCCTCACTGTCGGGCAGGTGGATCACCGGCCGCGCAGTGCGCAGCAGCCAGGTCAGGGCGACGATCACCAGCAGCACGGCGCTGCCCAGGGCCGAACGCAGGCCGCGCGGGGCGTCGGCGTCGAGGGTGAACTGCCACCACAGTTGATGTTTGTACGGAATGTCCTGGTAGGCGAACAGCAGCAGCCAGATCGAGGCACCGACCACGCAGGCGCTGGCCATCAGGTAGAACGGCGAGAACGGCAGCTCCAGCAGGCGGCTGGGGCGGTAGAACGAGCGGCGGAAGATCGCCAGCAGGCCCGCCGTGAAGATCAGCAGGCTGGCTTCCTCCCAGTCAAAGCCCTTGAGCAGCGACAGCAGCGCGCCCACCAGCAGCAAGGTGGTGGTCAGCATCCACGCGGCGGACAGGCGCCGGCGCAGGCCCTGGGCCAGCAGCAGGCACAGCACGCCGATCAGGCTGGCGCCGAAGTGCGAGGCGTCGATCAGGCGGTGGGGGATCAGGAAGCCCAGGTGCTCCAGGCGCGTATCGATTTCCGGGGTGGCGCCCGAGAACAGCAGCACCACGCCGGACAGGAACACCAGCAGCGCCAGGATCGGCGCCGCCATGCCCGAGGCCACGCGAATGGCCTGCTGGGCGAAGAAGAAGCGCTTGGCTTCGGTGGCCAGCAGCACGATACAGGCCAGCAGCAGCGGCAGCATCACGTAGATCAGGCGGTACAGCAGCAGGGCGGCGGCCAGGGGCGCGGCGCCCAGTTCGTTGGTGAACGCGGCCAGCAGGATGGCCTCGAACACGCCAACCCCGCCCGGCACGTGGCTGAGCACGCCAGCCGCCAGGGCCAGCAGGTACACCAGCACGAAGGCGCCGAACGGCGGCGCTTCGGGCAACAGCAGGTACAGCACGGTAGCGGCCAGCAACACGTCGAGGGCGGTGATCACCAGTTGCAGCAGGGTCAGGCGCACGCCCGGCAGGCGCAGGGTGCGACGGCCGACCTTGACCAGCAGGTTGTCCGCAATCGGTTGCTCGCCCAGGCGGCGGCGATAGATGCCGGCGGCCAGCAGCAGAGTCAGGGCAATCACGGCACCCGCGATGGCGCCCAGCACGCCGGGGGCGATGTGCAAGGCGGCGGATGCGGCCGGCAGATTGCTGAGGGTGGCCAGGGCAGCCAAGGGCGGCAGGGCGCAGCCCAGCGACAGGCTGGCGAACAGGGTCATGCGCGCCACTTCGGCGGCGCCGATGCCGTGGCGAGCGTACAGGCGGTAACGCACCGAGCCACCGGACAGCAGCGACAGGCCGATGGCATTGCCAATGGCGAACGCGGTGAAGCCGCCCAGCACCAGGGTACGGCGTGGCAGGGTCACGGCAGCGTAGCGGCTGGCCGACCATTCATAGCCCAGCAGCACGACGAAACCGGCGGCGGCTGCGGCCAATGCACCGAACAGGGAAGCCTTGGGCGTGCTCAATACCGAATCATGCAGGGCATAGATGTCGAGTTCCGCCAGCAGGTGGCGGCAGGCGATCAGGGCGATACCGAACAGCAACAGGGTTACGACCAGGCCGATGGGTTGGCGGTACTTGCTCAGCAGTTCCAGCCAGCGCATTTTGCTTGGGTTCAACGGATGTGGGGCAGTCACGGTTTCAGGCAGTTCTGGCGAGTCGGGGCGCATCAATCACCTCGTGGATTGTGCGCAACAGGATGAAGGTATCCAGTCAAGTTACCAATCCCTATACAAAAATAATTCGGAATATATTAACCCGTTTGACCTTTTATCGGGCTCGGACGCTTTATCTATAGGGGAAGTTTCATGTTTCTTCCACCTGCAGGTCCCGCAAGGGTGGACAACAATACGGCAGGTTTGTGCCGATTTTATTTCTGCGCGCAAACGAAAAAGGCCACTCTTGCGAGTGGCCTTCTACGATATTTGGTTGCGGGAGCCGGATTTGAACCGACGACCTTCGGGTTATGAGCCCGACGAGCTACCAGACTGCTCCATCCCGCGTCTGTGGGGGCGGATTCTACAGCACGGCGGCCGGGTGTCAACCGTTAATCCAGTGCTGCGACAAACTGGCGCGCTTTAGGCAAGTCTTTGAAGTGCTTAGGAATTCATCAATCTCCGTAGCAGCTGCCGAAGGCTGCGTCCAGGAGCGGCGCAGCCTTCGGCAGCTGCTACGGGATGCAAAATACACGCGCACAAAAAAGGCCACTTTTTCAAGTGGCCTTCTTTGATGTTTGGTTGCGGGAGCCGGATTTGAACCGACGACCTTCGGGTTATGAGCCCGACGAGCTACCAGACTGCTCCATCCCGCGTCTGTGGGGGCGGATTCTACAGCACAGCGGCAGTGTGTCAACCGTTAACTCCTTGAACTACCAAATAATTCCCGTAGCAGCTGCCGAAGGCTGCGTCCAGGAGCAACGCAGCCTTCGGCAGCTGCTACGGGGGAGCGTATTATTTGAAACAAGCGGAAACAAAAAAGGCCACTTTTTCAAGTGGCCTTCTTCGATGTTTGGTTGCGGGAGCCGGATTTGAACCGACGACCTTCGGGTTATGAGCCCGACGAGCTACCAGACTGCTCCATCCCGCGTCTGTGGGATTGATTCTACAGACTTCCCCAGGCGTGTCAAACGCCCGCTGCAGGAAAAGTCTTTTCGTTCAAGCGCTTAGCACTTCGAAAAAAGGCTGCGAGGCAGGCGGGGCGGGGGTTTCAGCCCTATCGCAAGGCGCTGTTCAATTAAAAAAATAAATATCGGATCCGCCTTGGGTTCGCCATGGCGGCAGGCTGGGTGAGATACTGGTCAGCGTTTCGTACGAAAACGCCTCCTTTATACACAGACACATTTTGGCCATGACGCAGCGCAAAATCATCCACGTCGACTGTGACTGCTTCTACGCCGCCATCGAAATGCGCGACGACCCCAGCCTGGCCGGCAAGCCCTTGGCTGTGGGCGGCTCGGCGGACCGGCGCGGCGTGATAGCGACCTGCAACTACGAGGCCCGCGCCTATGGCGTGCGTTCGGCCATGTCGTCGCGCCACGCGCTCAAGTTGTGCCCCGACCTGACCATCGTCAAGCCGCGCATGGAGGCCTATAAGGAAGCGTCGCGGGAAATTCATGGCATTTTCCGCGAGTACACCGAGCTGATCGAGCCGCTGTCGCTGGACGAGGCCTACCTGGACGTGTCGGAGTGCGCGCACTTTGCCGGCAGCGCCACCCGCATTGCCGAGGATATTCGCCGCAAGGTGTCGCGGCGGTTGCACATCACCGTCTCGGCCGGGGTTGCACCCAACAAGTTTCTCGCCAAGATCGCCAGTGACTGGCGCAAGCCCAACGGCCTGTTTGTGGTGACGCCGCGGGAGGTGGAGGACTTTGTAGCCGCCTTGCCGGTCAGCAAGCTGCATGGCGTGGGCAAGGTCACCGCCGACAAGCTGGCACGCCTGGGCATCAGCAGCTGCCTGGAGCTGCGGGACTGGAGCAAGCTGGCCCTGGTGCGCGAGTTCGGCAGCTTTGGCGAGCGGTTGTGGGGGCTGGCCCGTGGCATCGATGAGCGCCCGGTGCACAACGACAGCCGCCGGCAGTCGATCAGCGTGGAAAACACCTACGACACTGACCTGCCGGACGTGGAGGCCTGCCTGGCGAAATTGCCGGAGCTGATGGAAACCCTGGCCACGCGCATGGCGCGCATCGACAGCAGCTACAAGCCGGGCAAGCCGTTCGTGAAGGTCAAGTTTCATGATTTCAGCCAGACCACCCTGGAGCAGGCGGGGGCGGGCAGGGACCTGGACAGCTACCGGCAGCTGTTGAGCCAGGCGGTGGCGCGCGGCGGCAAGCCAGTGCGCCTGCTGGGAATTGGTGTGCGCCTGCAGGACCTGCGTGGCGCGTTGGAGCAGTTGGAGTTGTTTGGTGAGAATGGGTAACGGCTGGACGCCGCCTGGCGGCAGCTGCTACATGCGATCCCGTAGCAGCGGCCGCAGGCCGCGTCCATCGGCGTCCCGGGCTACAGGCCGGGATCGGCCACCAGGCGCCCCGCGTCGCGGGTCAGCGAGCGCAGGAATTGCTGTTGCAGTTCCGGATCGTTGCGGGTCAGCTCGATCAGGCTCTGCTCCAGTTCGCTGGCTTCCTCTTCCATGCCCAGGTCCGACAGGCGCTTGACCCGGTGCACCCACTGGCGCACGTCCTCGCCTTCGAGGTCGTCGTAGATCAGGCCATGGGCCTCCACCAGCTTGCCGCGCAGGTCACTGCCCAGCCCCAGCGTCGCATCGGCGCGCACGTTGTCGTCGGCGTCCTCGACACTGATCTTCAGCTGGTTGACGTTCTTCAGGTCCTGGTCAGCGAAGGGGCTGTCCAGCAGGTTGATCTTGAGCACGCCGTTGCGGTCGGTGGTCAGCTCATAGGTCTGCTTGCCCGACTGCACGTCCACCGGGCGCTCGCTCCAGGGCAGGCTGGTGGTTTCCAGGCGCTTGTCTTTCTGCACCTGGTCGACACCCGCGAGATTCTGTTGCGCGCGGCCGTTGGACTGCACGTTCATGAACGGGTTGAGGCCGGCGAAACCGTAGTTGATCCAATCCTTGGTGACGCTGTCAGGCAGTTGCCCGAACATCAGCACGTTCACCACGTTGGCGCCGACGCCGGCGACTACCGCCACCGCGCCCAACGGCACTTCGTACAACTCGCGCCAGGGCTGGTAGGGCGTGTAGCGATCGTAACGGCGGGTTACCTCGAACTCGGTGACTTCGAAGGTTTTCTGTTCATGGATGCGCACCCGCCGTTGCGGCAGCTCCAGGGCCGCCGGGCTGCCGGCGTCGATCTGCAGGCTGTGGTCGATCAGCTTGCGCTCCACGCGCTCGTCATGTTCGCTGCGCTGGGACATGTGGTTGGCACAGCCGCCCAGCAGCAGGGCACCGCACAAGGCGGTGCTCCCCAGTTTTAAGCCACTTCGCTTGTACATGGTTTCCCTGAGTCTGGATCAGCGACGCACGCGGGCCTGGATGAACGACAGCACGTCGGCGACCGGAATGGCCTGGGCCTCGCCTTCGGTGCGGCTCTTGTATTCCAGGTTGCCTTCGGCCAGGCCGCGGTCGCTGACGACGATGCGATGCGGAATGCCGATCAGCTCCATGTCGGCGAACTTGATGCCGGGGCTGGTCTTCTTGTCGCGGTCGTCCAGCAGCACCTCGAAGCCTGCGGCGGTCAGGTCGGCGTACAGCTTGTCAGTCGCCTCGCGAACCTGCTCGGTTTCGTAGCGCAGCGGTACCAGGGCGATCTGGAACGGCGCCAGGGTGTCGTTCCAGATAATGCCGCCGGCGTCGTTGTTCTGCTCGATGGCCGCAGCCACCACGCGCGACACGCCAATGCCGTAGCAACCCATGGTCAGGGTGACCGGCTTGCCGTTCTCGCCCAGCACCTGGCACTTCATCGCTTCGCTGTACTTGGTGCCCAGTTGGAAGATGTGGCCCACTTCGATGCCGCGCTTGATCACCAGGGTGCCCTGGCCGTCCGGGCTTGGGTCGCCCTCTACGACGTTGCGCAGGTCGGCGACTTCCGGCAGCGGCAGGTCGCGCTCCCAGTTCACGCCGAAGTAGTGCTTGTCGTCGATGTTGGCGCCCACGCCGAAGTCGCTCATCAGCGCCACGGAGCGGTCGATGATGCACGGCAGCGGCAGGTTCAGCGGGCCCAGGGAGCCAGCGCCGGCGCCGATGGCGTCACGCAGTTCGGCGTCGCTGGCCATGACCAGCGGGCTGGCAACCAGTGGGTGGTTGCCGGCCTTGATTTCGTTCAGCTCGTGGTCGCCACGGACCACCAGGGCGATCAGCTTGCCTTCTTCGGCGGCGTGCACGATCAAGGTCTTGACGGTCTTCTCGATGGCCAGGCCGAAGTTTTCCACCAGCTCGGCGATGGTCTTGGCGTTCGGCGTGTCGACCAGGCGCAGTTCCTCGGTGGCGGCGCCACGTACGGTTTCGCGCGGGATGGCCTCGGCCTTCTCGATGTTGGCGGCGTAGTCGGACGTGTCGCTGAAGACGATATCGTCTTCACCGGACTCGGCCAGCACGTGGAACTCGTGGGAGCCGGCGCCGCCGATCGAGCCGTTGTCGGCTTCCACCGGGCGGAACTTCAGGCCCAGGCGGGTGAACACGTTGCAGTAGGCCTGGTGCATGCGGTCATAGGTCTGCTGCAGCGAGGCCTGGTCGGCGTGGAAGGAGTAGGCATCCTTCATGATGAATTCGCGGCCGCGCATCAAGCCGAAGCGTGGACGGATCTCGTCACGGAATTTGGTCTGGATCTGGTACAGGTTGATCGGCAGCTGCTTGTAGCTGTTGAGCTCGTTGCGCGCCAGGTCAGTGATGACTTCTTCGTGGGTTGGGCCGGCGCAGAAATCACGACCGTGGCGGTCGTTCAGGCGCAGCAGCTCAGGGCCATACTGTTCCCAGCGGCCCGATTCCTGCCACAGCTCGGCAGGCTGGATGCCGGGCATCAGCACTTCCAGGGCGCCGGCGGCGTCCATTTCCTCGCGCACGATGTTTTCCACCTTGCGCATCACGCGCAGGCCCATCGGCAGCCAGGTGTACAGGCCCGAGGCAAGCTTGCGGATCATGCCGGCGCGCAGCATCAGCTGATGGCTGATGACGACCGCGTCGTTGGGGATTTCTTTCTGGGTGGCGAGCAAATATTGACTGGTGCGCATGATAGGCCGTGTCTGTTGCTGAATTTTATCGAAGCTGGGCATTGTACGGTGCACGCCCGGCGACGTACAGGGTAGCGGTCATGAGGTGTCGCGAGCAAAAGAAAGCCCGGCGTGCGCCGGGCTTCTTTATATAGCTGTCGTTACCGCTGGCGAGTGCCCTGTGGTTACAGGATCGACAGTGGGTAGTCGACGATCAGGCGGAACTCGTCGACGTTGCCTTCGGCCTGGTCGGCGTTGCCGCGGTGCCAGGCTTGGCGGATACGGAAGGACAGGTCTTTGGCTGGGCCTTCCTGTACTACGTATTTGGCCTCGACGTTGGTCTCGTGGTGCTTGCCGTCTTCACCGTAGCCGTAGGCGCGGTAAGGGCTGTCAGCAGCCATCTTGGTGCCGTCGATGTCATCACCGTGGGCGTAACGGGCCATGAAGCTCAGGCCAGGCACGCCGAAGGTAGCCATGTTCAGGTCATAACGAGCCTGGAACGATTTCTCGCCTGGGCCGTTGAAGTCGGAGTATTGGATGGAGTTGGCGAGGAAGATCGAGTCGCCACCGCGGTTGTTGTCACCCACACCGATGTAGTCGAACGGGGTGTCGCCGTTGACCTTCTGGAAGCCCAGGGTAATGGTGTGTGCCGACAGGAACGAGTAGGCAGCCGACAGCGAGAACGTGTTGTTGTCGATGGTGCCTGCTTTCGCGCTACCGGTGTCGGTGGTGCGGTAGTAGTTGAAGTCGAAGGTCAGCGACTGGGTATCAGCCAGTGGCAGCACGTAGTTCAGGTTGGTGTAGTACTGGTTCCAGATGTCTTCCAGCTTGGCGCCATACAGCGAAGCGGTGAAGTTGTCGTTGAACGCATACTTGCCGCCAGCGTAGTCGATCGAGTCGGCTGGCACGTTGGCGTAGGTGGCCCAGAGGGAGCCATCACGGTTGGTGCTGCTTTCGCTCGAAGCCGAGTAGAAGTGACCGCCTTCCAGGTCCAGGCCCTTGATCTCGCTGCTCATCAGGGAGATACCCGACGCGGTCTGCGGGGTCAGGCGCGAGCCGCCCACGGCGAATACCGGCGCGGTGCTTGGCTGCTGGTCACCGATTTTCAACATGGTCTTGGAGACGCGGAACTTGATCGCGGCGCCGGCCTTGCCGTAGCTGTCGTTCGGGCCGTCTTCGCCCACGGTCAGGTTGTTGGTGCCGGTGGTGCCTTTGGAGCCGTCCAGTTTCAGGCCCAGGTAGCCGAACGCATCGATACCGACGCCGATGGTGCCTTGGGTGAAGCCGGAGGTGAATACGCCCTGGATGCCCTGGGTCCAGTCAGCCGACTTGTGGTCGGAACCGAACGAGTAGCGGTTGAAGTAGTAGTTGCGCAGCAGCATGTTCAGGGTGGCGTCTTCGACGAAGCCCTTCGAGTCTGCTTGATCGCTAACGAATGCTGCGGCGCTGGCCAGCTGCGTGCTAGCCGCGGTAACTGCCAGTGCGATTGCGCTCCACTTAATCACTTTCATCGTGATTTGCTCCTTTGGTTTTTAGGAAGAGTACTGCCGTCCCACCTGGTTTATTATCTGGGCGGCTCTTTCTTTTTGTGTCGGCGTGAACTTATATCACGCTGACGCTTTATGGCGATACTTCTAAGCTCAATCGTCCGGCTTCTTCTCGAGCCTGTCGCAAAAACTTCCGTCCGTGTCGCAAACCACAGCTTCGGGTAACACAAGCTGCACAACTACAGCGCTGTTTTCAAGGGGGCGAGCATAGGAAAAATGGTTCTAAGCTCCTGCCTGAAAACTCCTTGGTCTTCCGTGCAGCTGTTGTTATTTGTCGCAAGTCATCCCGTCCCGGGCTGCCTGCCGACTTGGGTGGGTAGGAATGCAACAAGCGCGCCCAAACGTGCCAGAGCATGACATTTCTTTCACTTTTTTTGCGGTAGGGCCCTGCCGCCTCATGAAATCGGGGGTGCGCCGGGGAACTTGACGCGGTGGTGAAGATCGGGTGCGCTTCCAGGGCGTGACGGAAACGTTACCGTTGTCGTGCGCAAGTGGGAACTTGGCGGATGACTGGCGCACTGGCATTACTCACTCCGGTCTATTTTGGTGCGAAAAGTAGCGGTTGCCCCAGGCAGCCTAGCCCACAGTTGCACTTTGGCAAACCGCCCCGCCGGACGGGAGTGTTTCCGAATTAAACGATTGCGCGGCGGGCTCTGGCGGGAGGTGAGGGGCCGGCCAAAAAACCTTGAAGGGAAGGTGGTTTTTTGGTGCGTCACGCACTGTAGTGGTGCGATTTTCAAAGGTCCTGGCGACCCTTCTCCGGAGGCGCCAGCACGTTCTCCGTGAACGCAGGAGTGATCGCGGGTATCCTGTCGGTGCATGGTCCCTCCTGGTTCATGGGGCTAAAAAAATTTTCACCTTGCCGGAGATCTCGCGGTGTTTTCTTTAGATTCGCGCCTGCAGCACGACACCCACGTCATAGGGGATTTTCCCCTGAGCCGGCTGCTGCTGAGCAACGACGCCAACTATCCATGGTTTATCCTGGTGCCACGCCGCGACGGTATCAGCGAGCTGTTTCAGCTCAATGACACCGAGCAACTGCAACTGTGGGAAGAAACCAACTCTCTGGCGAAACTTCTTCACCAACATTTCTCAGCCGACAAGATGAATGTCGCCACCCTGGGCAACGTTGTCAGTCAGTTACATATGCACGTCATAGTTCGTTACAAGGAAGATGCCGCATGGCCGGCGCCGGTCTGGGGCAAAGTTGTTGGCCAGCCTTACAGCGCAGAACAAGTAGTGGCTATTCGCGAGCGGCTGAAAGGGCTGTTGCCGGCAGACTTCGTGTTCCTGGAGGCTCATGATGACGCTTGAGGCGCGGGTAATGGAGCTGGAGAGTCGCCTGGCGTTCCAGGATGACACCATCCAGGCGCTCAACGACGAGCTGGTGCAGCAGCAGCGGCAAGTGGAGCGCCTGCAGTTGCAGATGGCCGCCTTGCTCAAGCGCCAGGAGGAGATGGTGGGGCAGTTCGGTGTCAGTGAGCATGAGGCGCCGCCGCCGCACTATTGAGCGCCGCCCCGTCGCGGTGTCCGGGACGCTGCCTGGCGGCAGCTGCTACGGGGGGGATTTGCAGGCATAAAAAAACCGCGCCAGGCGCGGTTTTTTTGTGGCTGGCGATCAGCGCCGCGGCGAGGCGGCGATCACGTCTTCGGCCTGCAGGCCCTTGTCGCGGTTCATGACCGAGAACTCGACGCGCTGGCCTTCGACCAATACACGGTGGCCCTCGCCACGAATGGCGCGAAAGTGCACGAAGATGTCATCGCCCGAATCGCGGGAGATAAAGCCGAACCCCTTGGAAGTATTGAACCACTTCACGGTGCCGGTATCGCGGTTGCTCATGTCGTAGGACGGCGCGGCAGCGGCAGGCGACGACTTGTAGAAGCTGACCGCCAGGTGTACCAGCACCGCCAGCACCGCGCAGGCCAGGCCTGGCAGTTGCGCCGGGAAGCCGGCGATGGTCGGCCATTCGGCCAGCAGGGCCACGGTCTGCGTCACTACGGCCAGGATCAGCAGCACGCTGACCAGGTTTTGCGCCTGATGGCGAGGGCCTTTGTTCCAGTAGGGAATCACTGGGGCCAGGGTCAGGTTGAGCAGGCCGAACAGTGCCAGGTAGATAGCTTCGGGTTGTTGCAGGTAAGGCACGGCTTCGGCCCGCAGGCTGGGTATGAACGACAGCAGCAAGGCTGCAGCGCCCGTTAGGAGGTGAACAATTTTCAACATTTTATTTAACTCACGTTCAGACGGATCACGAGGAAGAGCTGGCACGACACGGTGCGCATCGGAACAAAATGAGACGCAGTTCACGGGGCGGGCTCAGCCTGTGCGCACGCACGCAATGAAGGTGTACGTGGCACAGGTGTTCTATTTAACAGCAAAGCCGGTAGGTACTCAAATCAGCGCACCGGACGGTCATTTCGACGACGAGTCACCAAACGTTTGCGGTCTGCCAGCAGGGTGGTGTGGCGCTGCAATAAGAACAGGCTGCTGATGTTGTAGGGGGCGCGCCATTTACCGGTAGGGCTACTTGTTGGTCGGCGATTAAAACATTCGGTTGGCGCGCGCGTGGTGAGCCGCTCGCAGCGAAGTCGGGCGTCGGCCTGCAGGCACCAGCCAGCTTGGCTTTAAGCTGCATGGGCAGGGTTTTGAAGTGGTGTTGAGGTAAATAATTTACTTGTGTTTGGCGGCGTGTTCCTACGGTTTGAAGTGGCGCTTCCGCTGGTTGTAGATATTTAGTTAGGGCTTCATGGGGAGAGGGAATTGCTAAAACTGTAACTGTTTTTTCTCAGTGTTGTTTTACACAAGGATGTGGTGATGAATATGCCCAGCGAAATACTTCCAATTAGTCGAACAGTGGCCAGAACGGGAAAGATACCCCATGATCCTTTTCTTGCGGATTTCAATATGCAATTGGCGCAGCCTTTGTCGCGGTCGGTGCGGCTGAACGGCTTTGCCACTTGCCTGCGCCTGGAGTCGGTGTACTGGAAGGTGCTGGAGCGCATCGCCAGGGCCAATGGCTGTTCGGTCAATGCCATCCTGTCCCACGTCGATCGCGAGGTGCACCTGCGTCACGGTGGGGTAAAGAACTTCAGCGGGCTGGTGCGCGTGGTCTGCGTGGTGCACCTGCTCGAACGGTGTGCCAGGGCCCAGTGAGCGGGCTTGTAGGGGGAGGGCGACATTCGGGGTGTCGTCACGGCTGCACAGGCGCGCGGTATAAGGATATAATCCCGCTCTTTGCCGCAAAGTGCGGCCTGTGCCGTGTACCTGCTTGCCGAGACGTTCCCATGCCCATGTATGACTATCAATGCGCTTCCTGTGGTCACCAGATGGAAGTCATCCAGAAGATCAGTGCGTCGCCGTTGACGGACTGCCCGGCCTGCCAGGCCCCGGAGCTGAAGAAGATGCTCTCCATGCCAGGCTTTCGCCTGAGTGGCACGGGCTGGTACGAAACCGACTTCAAGACCGGCAGCAAAAAGAATCTGGCGGGTGGCGACAAAGCCGATTGAGTTGAACTGCACCCGCAGGGTCTTGCACTATTAGGCCAGCCAAGGCTTGCAAGGCCTTCCCCGAATACCGAATACGAGAAGCGAAACCACCATCATGATGCGCAGCCATTATTGCGGCCAACTGAACGAGACCCTGGACGGTCAGGAAATCACCCTTTGCGGCTGGGTCCACCGCCGTCGTGACCATGGCGGGGTTATCTTCCTCGATATCCGTGATCGTGAGGGCCTGGCCCAGGTGGTCTTCGACCCGGATCGCGCCGAGACTTTCGCCGCCGCCGACCGCGTGCGCAGCGAATACGTGGTCAAGGTCACCGGCAAGGTGCGCCTGCGCCCGGCCGGTGCCGGCAACGCCAACATGGCTTCGGGCATGATCGAAGTGCTGGGCTACGAGCTGGAAGTGCTGAACGAAGCGGAAACCCCGCCGTTCCCGCTCAACGAATACTCCGACGTCGGTGAGGAAACCCGCCTGCGCTACCGCTTCATCGACCTGCGTCGTCCGGAAATGGCCGAGAAGCTGCGCCTGCGTTCGCGCATGACCACCAGCATCCGTCGCTTCCTGGACGAGAACGGCTTCCTCGACGTCGAGACGCCGATCCTGACCCGCGCCACCCCTGAAGGTGCCCGCGACTACCTGGTGCCTAGCCGTACTCACGCCGGCAGCTTCTTCGCCCTGCCGCAATCGCCCCAGCTGTTCAAGCAGCTGCTGATGGTGGCCGGCTTCGACCGCTACTACCAGATCGCCAAGTGCTTCCGCGACGAAGACCTGCGTGCCGACCGTCAGCCTGAGTTCACTCAGATCGACATCGAGACCAGCTTCCTCAACGAGGAAGACATCATGGGCCTGACCGAAGGCATGATCCGCAACCTGTTCAAGGAAGTGCTGGACCTGGAATTCGGTGAATTCCCGCACATGACCTTCGAAGAGGCCATGCGCCGCTACGGTTCCGACAAGCCGGACCTGCGCAACCCGCTGGAGCTGGTTGACGTTGCCGACCAGCTGAAGGACGTTGAATTCAAGGTGTTCAGCGGCCCCGCCAACGACCCTAAATGCCGCGTTGCCGCCCTGCGCGTGCCTGGTGGCGCAAGCATGCCGCGCAGCAAGATCGACGACTACACCAAGTTCGTCGGCATCTACGGTGCCAAGGGCCTGGCGTACATCAAGGTCAACGAGCGCGCCAAAGGCGTCGAAGGCCTGCAGTCGCCAATCGTCAAGAACATCCCTGAAGCTGCGCTGAACACCATCCTGGACCGCGTTGGCGCGGTCGATGGCGACATCGTCTTCTTCGGCGCCGACAAGGCCAAGATCGTCAGCGAGGCCCTGGGCGCGCTGCGTATCAAGGTTGGCAACGACTTCAACCTGCACACCTGCGAATGGGCACCGATGTGGGTCGTTGACTTCCCGATGTTCGAAGAGAACGAAGACGGCAGCTTCACCGCGCTGCACCACCCCTTCACCGCGCCGAAGTGCTCGCCTGAAGAGCTGGAGGCCAACCCGGCCACCGCCCTGTCGCGCGCCTACGACATGGTGCTGAACGGCACCGAGCTGGGTGGCGGTTCGATCCGTATCCACCGCAAGGAAATGCAACAGGCCGTGTTCCGCCTGCTGGGTATCAACGAAGCCGAACAGGAAGAGAAATTCGGCTTCCTGCTGGACGCCCTGAAGTACGGCGCACCGCCGCACGGTGGCCTGGCCTTCGGCCTGGACCGCCTGGTGATGCTGATGACCGGCGCCCAGTCGATCCGCGAAGTGATCGCCTTCCCGAAAACCCAGAGCGCCGCGTGCGTGATGACCCAGGCCCCTGGCCTGGTCGACGCCAAGGCCCTGCGCGAGCTGCACATCCGCCTGCGCGAACAGCCCAAGGCTGAGTAAGAGCTGCACCAGAGCGCATCTTCGGATGCGCTTTTTACATGGCAGAGGGTTCTGCCTCCCCATCCAAAGTGGGGCACTGTTCCTGTGGGAGCTGGCTTGCCGGCGAGTTTTCAGGGCTTTCCAAAAAGCTCGCTGGCAAGCCAGCTCCCACAAAAAACACCTCCAGGTGTTTTGAAAAAAGAATTTCGGAGTTGTTATGGCTGGCCATTCCAAGTGGGCGAACATCAAGCACCGCAAAGAGCGTCAGGATGCCAAGAGAGGCAAGATCTTCACCAAGTGGATTCGTGAGCTGACCGTCGCTGCCCGTCAGGGTGGCGGCGATCCGGGCTCCAACCCACGCCTGCGCCTGGCCCTGGACAAGGCCCTGGGCGCCAACATGAGCCGCGACATCATTGACCGCGCGGTAGCGCGCGGCACGGGCGCCGCGGCCAGCGACGACGTGGTCGAGCTGACCTACGAAGGCTACGGCCCGGGCGGCGTGGCGGTGATGGTCGAGTGCATGACCGACAACCGCAACCGCACCGCGGCAGCCGTGCGCCATGCGTTCAGCAAGTCGGGCGGCAACCTGGGTACCGACGGTTCGGTGGCCTACCTGTTCGAGCGCAAGGGCCAGATCAGCTTTGCCACCGGCACCGACGAAGACGCGCTGATGGAAGCGGCGATGGAAGCCGACGCCGACGACGTGACCACCCACGAAGACGGCTCCATGGACGTGTTCACCTCGTTCGCCAGCTTCTACGCAGTGCGCAACGCCCTCGAAGCGGCGGGCTTCAAGTCCACCGACGCCGAGATCGTCATGGTGCCGAGCACCAGCGCCGAGCTGGACCTGGATGGCGCGGAAAAGGTCATCAAGCTGATCGACATGCTCGAAGACCTGGATGACGTACAGAACGTCTATTCCAACGCGCAGATCCCGGACGAGGTAATGGAAAAGCTCGGCTGATCCCGCGCCACGTTCTACTCTTGAGGCCGGAGAAGCAGAATCGCGTTGAACAACGCGACTTTGCCGCTCCGGTTTCTGCTTTTTCGGCACCCTTCGAGCTGCAGGCTTTATGACGTTAATTCTTGGTATCGACCCCGGTTCGCGCATTACCGGCTACGGCGTGGTGCGCGACACCGGGCGCGGGTGCGAGTACGTGGCTTCGGGCTGCATCCGCACCGGCAGCGGCGAATTGCAGGAGCGCCTGCAGATCGTCTTCCGTGGCGTGCGCGAGGTGATCCAGACCTACGGGCCGGTGACCATGGGCATCGAGAAGGTGTTCATGGCGCGCAACGCCGACTCCGCCCTGAAGCTGGGTCAGGCCCGTGGCGCCGCCATCGTCGCGGCCATGGAGGAGGGCCTGGAAGTGGCCGAGTACACCGCCACCCAGGTCAAGCAAGCCGTGGCCGGCACTGGCGGCGCCAACAAGGAACAGGTGCAGATGATGGTCATGCACCTGCTGAAACTGGTGGCCAAGCCGCAGATCGACGCCTCCGACGCCCTGGCCATTGCCCTGACCCACGCGCATACCCGTTCCAGCCTGATTCCCCACGGCCTGGGCAGCGCCCGCAGCCGCGGTGGGCGCCTGCGGCTCTAATAGCATCATCTGCTGAAGATTTTTGACTTGCATGGCCCGCCGGGCCTGCAATGATGGCGAGCATTGCTTGCCTGGTATCGAACATAGGATTGAAACGTGATTGGACGCTTGCGCGGCACCCTGGCGGAAAAGCAGCCGCCGCACCTGATTCTCGACGTCAACGGCCTGGGCTACGAGCTGGAAGTGCCGATGACCACGCTGTATCGCCTGCCGCCGGTCGGGCAAGCGGTGACTTTGCATACCCATCTGGTGGTGCGCGAGGATGCTCAGTTACTCTACGGCTTCTTCGAGAAGCGCGAGCGCGAGCTGTTTCGCGAGCTGATCCGCCTCAACGGCGTGGGCCCCAAGCTGGCCCTGGCGCTGATGTCGAGCCTGGACGTGGATGAGCTGGTGCGTTGCGTGCAGGCCCAGGATGCGTCGGCGCTGACCAAGGTGCCGGGCGTGGGCAAGAAAACCGCCGAACGCCTGCTGGTCGAGCTCAAGGACCGCTTCAAGGCCTGGGAAACCGCGCCGGCGATGTTCGAACTGATGCCTACCGGGCCCAACACTGCGGCGCCGGTGCCAAGTGCCGAGAGCGATGCCGTGAGCGCGCTGATCTCCCTGGGCTACAAGCCCCAGGAGGCCAGCAAGGCCGTTGCCGCCATCAAGACCAAAGGCCTGAGCAGCGAAGAGCTGATCCGCCACGCCCTGAAGGGAATGATTTAAGTGATCGAAGCCGACCGCCTGATTGCCGCCACCAGTGGCCGCGACCGGGAAGAACAGCAGGACCGGGCCATTCGCCCGCTCAGCCTGGCCGACTACATCGGCCAGCCTACCGTGCGCGAGCAGATGGAACTGTTCATCCAGGCCGCCCGCGGGCGCAACGAGTCCCTGGACCACACCCTGATCTTCGGCCCGCCGGGCCTGGGCAAGACCACCCTGGCGAACATCATTGCCCAGGAAATGGGCGTGTCGATCAAGAGCACCTCGGGCCCGGTGCTCGAGCGCCCCGGTGACCTGGCCGCGCTGCTCACCAACCTCGAACCGCACGACGTGCTGTTCATCGATGAAATCCATCGCCTGTCGCCCATCGTCGAGGAAGTGCTGTACCCGGCCATGGAAGACTTCCAGCTGGACATCATGATCGGCGAAGGGCCGGCGGCGCGCTCCATCAAGCTCGACCTGCCGCCGTTCACCCTCGTGGGTGCAACCACTCGCGCCGGCATGCTCACCAACCCGCTGCGCGACCGCTTCGGCATCGTCCAGCGCCTGGAGTTCTACAGCACCGCGGACCTGGCCACCATCGTCAGCCGCTCGGGCAATATCCTCGGCTTGCCGGTGGAAGACGAGGGCGCCTTCGAAATCGCCCGTCGTGCCCGCGGCACCCCGCGTATCGCCAACCGCCTGCTGCGCCGCGTGCGCGACTTCGCCGAGGTGCGGGGCAAGGGCCATATCACCAAGCCCATCGCCGACCTGGCGCTGAACCTGCTGGACGTCGACGAACGTGGCTTCGACCACCAGGACCGGCGTCTATTGCTGACCATGATCGAGAAGTTCGACGGTGGCCCGGTGGGCGTCGACAGCCTGGCCGCGGCCATCAGCGAGGAGCGCCACACCATCGAGGACGTGCTGGAGCCGTACCTGATCCAGCAGGGCTACATCATGCGCACCCCGCGCGGCCGGGTGGTCACCCGTCATGCGTACCTGCATTTCGGCCTGAACATTCCCAACCGCCTGGGTGAAATGCCGGCCAGCGAGCAGTTCGTCGATCCGGCTGACGAATAACGCCATGGTGGCGATTTAATTGGAGTTTTTGCGGTCCTAGGGTGCGAGCAGTGTTTTGCCCTACCTGAACGGCGCAAAAACGATGAAAAAACAGTTGCCTGGCCGGATTGGCAACCTGAGGAGTAAGCACTAGAGTATGCGCGCGCAAAATGGGGTTGAGTCGTTCGCACATCGCTGTCGCGTCTATTACGAGGACACCGATGCGGGCGGCGTCGTTTATTACGTCAACTATCTCAAGTTCATGGAGCGGGCACGCACCGAAAGGCTGCGTGAGCTGGGGTACGTGCAGTCGGTTCTGGCACGCGAGAACCTGCTGTTCGTGGTGCATTCCAGCGAGGCGCGCTACCTGGTGCCGGCCCGTCTGGACGACGAGTTGCTCGTCACTGCGCAAGTAATTGAATTGAACCGTGCCAGCCTGCGCTTCAAGCAGCAGGTCTGGCGCGCAGCGGATATGACGCTGCTCTGCGAAGGGCAGTTTTTGGTGGCCTGCGTGCGCGCCGATACTTTCAAACCCCGGGCCATTCCCGAAGCTCTGCGCGCGGCCTTCGCCGCGGCAGACGGCCTGGGTACACACTCAAAAGCAGGAGATTAAGCGTGGAAGCTAACGTCGTCGACCATACCTCCATGTGGAGCCTGGTCAGCAATGCCAGCGTGGTTGTACAGCTGGTGATGCTGATTCTGGTAGCCGCATCGGTCACTTCATGGGTCATGATTTTCCAGCGCAGCGCACTGATTCGTGCCGGCCGCCGGGCCCTGGACACCTTCGAGGAGCGTTTCTGGTCGGGCATCGACCTGTCCAAGCTGTACCGCCAGGCGGGCAGCAACCCGGACCCGGATTCGGGTGTGGAGCAGGTCTTCCGCGCCGGCTTCAAGGAGTTCTCGCGCCTGCGCCAGCAGCCCGGCGTCGACCCTGACGCCGTGATGGACGGCGTCGGCCGTGCCATGCGCGTGGCCATCTCCCGCGAGGAAGAAAAGCTCGAGCAGACCCTGCCGTTCCTGGCCACCGTGGGTTCGGTCAGCCCCTACATCGGCCTGTTCGGCACCGTGTGGGGCATCATGAACTCCTTCCGCGGCCTGGCTGGCGCCCAGCAGGCCACCCTGGCCACCGTTGCCCCGGGTATTTCCGAAGCCCTGGTGGCCACCGCCATCGGCCTGTTCGCGGCCATTCCGGCGGTTATCGCCTACAACCGCTTCGCCGCCCGCAGCGAAACCTTGATCAGCCGTTACTACACGTTCGCTGACGAGTTCCAGGCCATCCTGCACCGTAAAGTGCACACCAGCGAAGAGTGAGCAGGTAATTACCCATGGCCCGAGTTCGCCAGAAACGCAAGCCGGTCGCCGAGATGAACGTGGTGCCCTACATCGACGTGATGTTGGTACTGCTGGTTATCTTCATGGTCACCGCACCGATGCTCAACCAGGGCGTGAAGGTTGACCTGCCCAAGGTTTCCAGCGAAGCCTTGCCGCAGGACAACAACACCCAGGTCCTGACCATTTCGATCAAGGCCGACAAGACCTACTACTGGAACCTTGGCAGCGAAGTCGACGCCGACAAGGTGCAGGACAAGGCGATGACCCTGCCTGCCATGACCGACGCCGTCACCAAGATCATTCGCGCCGGCAACGAAGGCGGCAAGCGCACCCAGGTGTTCATCCGCGGCGACAAGTCCGTGGACTACGGCGCCGTGATGGGTGCCATGGGTGGGTTGCAGAAGGCGGGTGTCGGTAACGTTGGCCTGATTACCGAGGCGCCCTGATGCGACAACGAGAGCCCTCCGCCTCGGAAAGCTATTTCTGGCCCAGTGTCTGGGCCATTGCGCTGCATATCCTGATTTTTGGCATGCTGTTCGTCAGCTTCGCCATGACCCCGGATCTGCCCCCTGCCAGGCCCATCGTTCAGGCTACGCTGTATCAGCTGAAGTCCAAGAGCCAGGCCACCACCCAGACCAATCAGAAGATTGCCGGGGAGGCCAAGAAGTCGGCTGCCAAGCAGACCGAAGTCGAGCAGATGGAGCAGAAGAAGGTCGAGCAGGAGAAGCAGGAGCAAGCTGAGAAGGCCGCGGAACAAAAGCAGGAAGAAGCCGCTCAAAAGGCCCAGGAAGCCAAGAAGGCCGATGACGCCAAGAAGGCTGCTGCCGACGAGGCCAAGGCGGCCGCGGCGGACGCTGCCAAGAAAGCCGACGACGCCAAGAAGGCTGCTGAAGCCAAGAAAGCCGAGCAGGCCGACATAGCCAAGAAGAAAGCCGAGGAAGCGGCGAAGGAAAAGGCCGAGGAGGATGCGAAGAAGGCTGCCGAGGCTGCGAAGAAAGCCGCCGAGGACGCCAAGAAGAAAGCCGCTGACGACGCCAAGAAAGCCGCCGAAACTGCGCAAGAGGCGAAGAAGAAAGCCGCCGAGGATGCGAAGAAGGCTGCGGCCGACGACGCCAAGAAGAAGGCCCAGGCAGCAGCCCGCAAGGCCGCTGAAGACAAGAAGGCGCAGGCCTTGGCCGACCTGTTGTCCGATACGCCGCAGCGTCAGCAGGCGTTGGCGGACGAGCAGGGCGACCAGACTGCCGGCAACTTCGATGACCTGATCCGTTCCCGTGCCGCCGAAGGCTGGACCCGTCCGCCGTCCGCGCGCAAGAACATGACGGTCGTGCTGCAGATCAACATGTTGCCTGACGGCACCGTGACCAACGTGACCGTGGCCAAGTCCAGCGGTGACGGTCCGTTCGATGCGTCGGCAGTGGCAGCGGTCAAGAACATTGGTCGTTTGACCGAAATGCAGGGCCTGAAACCCAGTGATTTCAACCCTTACCGCAATTTCAAGATGACATTCACCCCTGAGGACCTTGCCTTGTGATTAACCTTCTTCGAGGACTGCTGGTTGCACTGTGCTGCGTCGCAGCCGTTGCCCAGGCAGATGAAAAGAACATTCTGGTCACCAGCGGCAGCGACCGGGCCACCCCGATCGCCGTCGTGCCGTTCGGCTTCCAGGGCGGCTCCGTGCTGCCCGAGGACATGGGCCAGATCATCGCCAACGACCTGCGCAACTCGGGTTACTACTCGCCGATCGACAAGCAGAACATGATCAGCACCCCGTCGCAGCCAAGCGAAGTGGTATGGCGCGACTGGCAGGCCCTGGGCGCCCAGTACGTGATGGTCGGCAGCATCGTGCCCGCCGGCGGCCGCCTGCAGGTGTCGTATGCACTGCTCAACGTCAGCAGCCAGCAGCCCGTGCTGACCGGCAGCGTGTCGGGTAGCGTGGACCAGCTGCGCGACATGGCCCACTACATCTCCGACCAGTCGTTCGAGAAGCTGACCGGCGTGAAGGGCGCGTTCTCCACTCGCCTCCTTTATGTAACGGCCGAACGCTTCAGCACCAACAGCACCCGCTACACCCTGCAGCGCTCGGACTATGACGGCGCCCGCGCCGTGACCCTGCTGCAATCGCGCGAGCCGATCCTGTCGCCACGCTACGCCCCGGATGCCAAGCGCATTGCCTACGTGTCGTTCGAACAGAAGCGTCCGCGCATCTTCGTGCAGAACGTCGACACCGGTGCCCGCCAGCAGATCACCAACTTCGAAGGCCTCAACGGTGCCCCGGCGTTCTCGCCTGACGGCAGCAAGCTGGCGTTCGTGCTGTCCAAGGACGGCAACCCGGAGATCTACGTGATGGACCTGGCCTCGCGTAACCTCACCCGCCTGACCAATGATCCGGCCATCGACACCGAACCGTTCTGGGGCAAGGATGGCTCGACCATCTACTTCACCTCCGACCGTGGTGGCAAGCCACAGATCTACAAACAGTCGCTGGGCGGTGGTGGTGCAACTCGCGTGACCTTCATTGGCAACTACAACGCCAACCCGAAACTGTCGGCTGATGAAAAGACCCTGGTGATGATCCACCGTCAGGATGGTTTCACCAACTTCAAGGTGGCCTCGCAAGACCTGGAACGCGGAACTGTAAAGATCCTCACAGATTCAAGTCTTGATGAGTCGCCTACTGTTGCGCCCAACGGCACCATGGTAATCTACGCCACCCGCCAGCAGGGCCGGGGAGTCTTGATGCTCGTGTCGCTAAACGGCCGCGTGAGGCTCCCGCTTCCTACCGCTCAAGGCGAAGTCAGAGAACCGTCCTGGTCCCCTTACCTGAACTGACGCGGCGCTACACGTTTTACTTAACACATTGGGGTTCATTAGGAGTTTCACGATGGAAATGCTGAAGTTTGGTAAGTTTGCTGCGCTGGCTCTGGCCATGGCCGTAGCTGTAGGTTGCTCTTCGAAAGGCGGCGACAACGCTGGTCAAGCAGCTGTTGACCCTAACGCTGGTTACGGCGCAAACACCGGTGCCGTTGATGGCTCCCTGAGCGAAGAAGCTGCTCTGCGCGCAATCACCACCTTCTACTTCGAATACGACAGCTCGGACCTGAAACCAGAAGCCATGCGCGCTCTGGACGTCCACGCTAAAGACCTGAAAGCCAATGGCGCTCACGTCGTACTGGAAGGCAACACCGACGAACGCGGTACCCGCGAGTACAACATGGCTCTGGGCGAGCGTCGTGCGAAAGCCGTTCAACGCTACCTGGTCCTGCAAGGCGTTTCGCCAGCTCAGCTGGAAATCGTTTCGTACGGCGAAGAGCGTCCAGTTGCAACTGGCAACGACGAGCAGTCGTGGGCTCAGAACCGTCGCGTCGAACTGCGTAAGTAATTCGATATGCGAACGTGCCGCCGTGCTGTAACTATTCTGGCTCTTGCCCTGCCACTCGTGGCCTGGGCAGAGGTTCCTGTGGTTGATGGTGATGGTACCAACGGTACCAGCAGTACTCCGCCATCGGGTTATGGCACGAGCGGCGCCTACGCTGATGCCGGGGCGCAAGCCCCGGTTTCCGCGCAGGGCCAGCTGTTCATGCAGCTGCAACAAATGCAGGAAGACATCGCGCGTCTGCGCGGACAGGTCGAAGTCCAGCAAAACGATATCCAGCAGCTGAAACAGCAGAGCCTGGAGCGTTATCAGGATCTCGATCGTCGCATTGGAACCGGCACTGCACCTGCAGCCGCCGCACCTTCCGAGAATTCTCCAGCCGGTGGCGATATCAACGCCGCTGGTTCGCCGGTACCTCCGTCAGCCGCCCAGGCGCCTGCCGCAAGCACCGAGCCGGGTGACCCGGCAAAAGAAAAGTTGTACTACGATGCCGCCTTCGACCTGATCAAGGCCAAGGACTTCGACAAGGCCAGCCTGGCGTTCGCCGCCTTCCTGCGCAAATACCCCAACAGCCAGTACGCGGGCAACGCCCAGTACTGGCTGGGTGAGGTGAACCTGGCCAAGGGCGACCTGCAAGGCGCCGGCCAGGCCTTCGCCAAGGTCAGCCAGCTGTACCCGAAGCACGCCAAGGTGCCTGATTCGCTGTACAAGCTGGCCGATGTCGAGCGCCGCCTGGGTCATACCGACCGGGTCAAGGGCATCCTTCAGCAGGTTGTCAGCCAGTACCCTGGTACTTCCGCTGCGCAATTGGCCCAGCGCGACCTGCAGAAAATGTAGTCTGGCACTGCCAACTTGAAGAAACCCGCGCTTGTCGCGGGTTTTTTCGTTAGAATTGTTTCCCTTTTATTCGAACACGCTTTCCTGGACTACGCGTTTGCGGGTTCATCGAAGTGCCCAACGGAGGCGGTCAGCCTGTTTAGCTGTCACGCCCTTGGACCCTATGCAAGACACACTACGCATTACCGAAGTCTTCTACTCGCTGCAGGGGGAGACTCGTACGACGGGACTGCCCACGGTTTTCGTGCGCCTGACCGGCTGCCCCCTGCGCTGCCAGTACTGTGACAGCGCCTACGCCTTTACCGGCGGCACCATTCGCACCCTCGATTCGCTGATGGAGCAGGTGGCCGGCTTCAAGCCGCGCTACGTCTGTGTCACCGGCGGCGAACCGCTGGCCCAGCCCAACGCTATTCCGTTGATCGCGCAGCTGTGCGACGCCGGCTATGAAGTGTCGGTGGAAACCAGCGGCGCGCTGGACATCTCCAAGGTCGACACCCGCGCCAGCCGCGTGCTGGACCTCAAGACCCCGGCGTCGGAAGAGTCGCACCGCAATCGCTACGAGAACATCGAACTGCTGACCCCCAATGACCAGGTCAAGTTCGTGATCTGCTCGCGGGACGACTACGATTGGGCGGTCTCCAAGCTGATCCAGTATGGCCTCGACCGTCGCGTCAGCGATGTGCTGTTCTCGCCGAGCAAGGGCCAGTTGAACGCCATCGACCTTGCCGACTGGATCGTCGCCGACAACCTGCCGGTACGCTTCCAGGTGCAACTGCATAAACTGCTGTGGAACGACGAACCCGGCCGCTAAGGTCCCGTAGCAGCGGCCGTCAGGCCCACCGCGGCGCTTGTGACGCGGCCTGGTGGCCGCTGCTACAGGTCGATTTTCTTCAAGGACACCAGACATGACTGACAAAAAAGCGGTAATCCTGCTCTCCGGCGGCCTGGACTCGGCCACTGTCGTCGCCATGGCCAAGGCCGAGGGCTACAGCGTCTACACCATGAGCTTCGACTACGGCCAGCGCCACCGCGCCGAGCTGGACGCCGCTGCCCGCGTCGCCAAGGACCTGGGTGCAGTGGAGCACAAGGTCATTGGTCTGAACCTCAATGGCATTGGTGGCTCGGCCCTGACCGACAGCAGTATCGACGTGCCCGAGACGCCTACCGAAGGTATTCCTGTCACCTACGTGCCGGCGCGCAACACCGTGTTCCTGTCCCTGGCCCTGGGCTGGGCGGAAGTGCTGGGTGCCCGTGACATCTTCATCGGCGTCAACGCCGTGGACTATTCCGGCTACCCGGACTGCCGTCCCGAATTCGTCGAAGCGTTCGAGCGCATGGCCAACCTGGCCACCAAGGCTGGCGTGGAAGGGCAGGGCTTCACCATCCAGGCGCCGCTGCAGAACCTCAGCAAGGCCGATATCGTCAAGGCCGGCATCGCCCGTGGCGTGGACTACAGCCTGACCGTTTCCTGCTACCAGGCGGACGACCAGGGCCGTGCCTGTGGGAAATGTGACAGCTGCCGCCTGCGCGCCGAAGGCTTCGCCGCGGCTGGTGTCAGCGACCCAACCAGGTATTTTTGATCTTTTTTCAAATTAGGTATTGAATTCTCGTTATAAATCAGTATTATACGCACCACAACACAGCGGGTCGTTAGCTCAGTTGGTAGAGCAGTTGGCTTTTAACCAATTGGTCGTAGGTTCGAGTCCCACACGACCCACCATATGCAAGAAGAAAAAAGCCGGAAAGCACCCAGTGCTCTCCGGCTTTTTTTCGCCCTCGATTTTGTCGTGGAGCAATCAATGAAAAAAAACCTTGAATTCGCGCCATAAACCAGTAATATGCGCACCCCAACACAGCGGGTCGTTAGCTCAGTTGGTAGAGCAGTTGGCTTTTAACCAATTGGTCGTAGGTTCGAGTCCCACACGACCCACCATATGCAAGAAGAAAAAAGCCGGAAAGCACTCAGTGCTCTCCGGCTTTTTTTCGTCCCGGTTTTTTGCCCTGCCAGGCTAGGGCATCGAGGGCTGGCTGATGTGCTCGGCCAGGTAGTCGATCAGCGCCCGGCACTTGGGCGGCAGGTAGCGGTTGGGCGGGTACAGGATCCAGGCCCTGCCGTGGTAGGTGGTCTCGTAGCGCCAGTCGCTCAGCACCTCCACGATCTGCTGGTTCGCCAGCGCCTGGGCAGCGGTGAAGTACGGCAGGCAACCCACGCCCAGGTTGGCCAGCACCGCATTGAGGCGCACCTCGCTGTGGTTGCTGACGAAGCGGCCCTTGACGTTCACCGTGACCTTTTCGCCGCTGGGCCCATGGCGCAGCTGCCAGCGGTTGTCGCTCGGGGTTTCGCCCAGGTAGATGCAGCTGTGGCGCGCCAGGTCGTCAGGGTGCTGTGGCGTGCCGGCCTGGGCCAGGTAGTGCTCGGTGGCGCACAGCACGTGATGCACGTCCAGCAGCGGCCGGGCTGCCAGGCCCAGGGGCGGGGTGTCGGTGATGCGGATCAGCAGGTCGAAGTCGTCGCTGATCAGGGCGCTGGGCTGGTCGCTGAGCATCAACTGCACGTCGACCTGTGGGTACAGGCGCAGGAATTGCGGAATCAACGGGCTGATGATGATCTTGCCCAGTGCCTTGGGCGCGCTGACCTTGATCAACCCCTGGGGGCTGCTGACAAAGCGCTCGGCTATTTCCTGCACGGCGCGCGCCGAATCCACCATCTCCTGGCAGCGGGCGAACACCTGGGTGCCGACCTCGGTGAGGCGCAGCTTGCGGGTGGTGCGTTCCAACAGCTTGACGCTGAGTGCGCTTTCCAGGGTCGCGATCTGCCGGCTTACCGCCGAGGCCGTCAGGCCTATCTGTTCGGCCGCCGCAGAGAAACTGCCCAGCTCAACCACCTTCACAAACACCGACATATACGGCATCAGCCGATTGGTTGATTCGTTCTCGTGGCGCAAAACTGTTGTCCCCAAAGGTGGGCTAATAGCCAGCCTCCGGGCCATCGATAATCCGCGGGCACTCGCTGCATTCCCACTGATTGGCCCAAGGAGAGCCCGCTGCATGACCCGAGAAATGGATGTTCGAAGCCTGGACGACCTGGCGTTTGTCGCCGAGCGCACGCCCCACGTGCTGACCCTGTTCAGCGGTGGCCTGGACAGCAGCTACCTGTTGCACCACCTGTCGAAACTGGACTGCAAGGTCACTGCACTGGCAGTGGATCTGGATGAAGGGGCAGATTACGCGGAACTGGAACGCATCACAAATTTCTTCGGGGCCACGCTGATGGTGGTCGATGGCCGCTCTGCGTTCGTCGAACAGGCGGTGTTGCCGGCCATCCAGGCCCAGGCGCAGTACCTGGGCATGTACCCGGTCAGCTCGTCGCTGTCACGTCCGATCATTGCCCGCTTCGCGGTGGAGACTGCGCACAAGCTGGGCTGCGGGGCACTGCTGCACACCGCCAACCAGTCGCAGAACAGCCTGCGCCGCCTCAACGGTGCCATCAAGCAGTTGGGCTACACCGGGTTTACCGGCAGCCCGTACGAATATTCGGCGCTGAGCCGTCAGGAAAAGGTGGCGCAACTGAGCGAGGTCGGCCTGAGCGGCTTTCAAGCCCGGGGCATGAGCGGCGACGCCAACCTGTGGGTGCGCGAATACGAGTCGGGCAGCCTGGACAACCCGGAAGACTTCAAGGTCTCGCCCGACATCTACCGCTGGACTCGTCCTCGCCAGCCCCGTGAGGTCGACCAGTTGGAAATCGAATTCCGCAGCGGCCGGCCGTTTGCCTTGAACGGGCAGATCCTGCCGCTGATCGAACTGATCCACCAGGTCAACCATCTGGCTGGCTGTTTCCAGATTGGCCGCTACAGCGGGCTTGAGCACCTGGAAGGCGGCGAGAAGGTGCTGGAAGTACGCGAGGCACCTGCCGCGGCCATCCTGCTGCAGGCGTATCGCACCCTTGAAACCGCGGTGCTGGACGCCGAGCTGATCCGCGAGAAGATCAGCCTCGAACAGGTGTGGGTGCGCGAGGCCATCGAGGGTCGCTGGTATGGCGCCTTGCATGGCGCGGCCAGCGCGTTCATCGCGCAAACGGCTACCGCGGTGACTGGCAAGGTCACCCTGCAGCTCAGCGAGGGCAGTGCGCAATTGGCTGCCATCAAGGCCCCTGCGGCGCTGTACCTGACCGACCGCGACCAATGGGAAAAGGACATTGCTCGGGAGCGGGGCAGCCGCAGCCTCGCCGAGCAGCATGGCCGCCGCCCGCTGCGTGGCGCCAGCGTGGCAGAAGGAGTGCACCCATGAGCCTCGTCTGTGCCGACATCGAGCTGGACGCGCCTGCCGTGCAGGCGATCAGCGACGACATCAAGAAGCAGGGCTGGGCGTACCGGGACGGCGACGGCCTGGCCCGGCACTTCAACCTCGACGCCGAGAGCTGGGCCGAATTCGCCGGCTACTGGGACGGCCTGGTGCTGGACGAGTACATGGCTGACCGCGGCACCTACCGCTACCGCCGCTACAGCGAGTTCGACTTCAGGGACGGTGGCAGCCTGCACAAGCTGCCCCACGCACCCTACGAGCAGGCCAGGTACATCAATACCCTCAACGGCGGCGTGGCGCGGCATTTCCTGCCGCTGGAACAAGGCATGGTCGAGCATCCGTTCTTCAACGCCTTGCTCAGCGGCATGGCGCGGATCTTCGACGCCGCCGAAGGCACCACCTGCGACTGGAACATCCGCCTGCACCCGTATCGCATCGTCAGCAATGACGAGGAGCAGGGCAAGCCGACGCCCGAGGGCCGCCACCGTGACGGCGTGGACTACATCGTCATGCTGCTGATTCGCCGGGTGGGTATCACGGGCGGCACGACACGGGTGTCCACGCCGCTGAACAAGACGCTGTGCGAAGTAACCCTGGCCAATGGCCTGGACATGATCCTGGGTGACGACCACCAGATCATGCACGAAGTGTCCCCCATCAATAGCCTGGAAATCGGGCGCCAGGGCCATCGCGACGCGCTGGTCATTGCCTTTACCCGCAAGGGGAGCTGAACATGTCTCTATCGAAAATGCGCATCGCCGAGATCATGCTGCTGCTGGTGGCCTGCATCTGGGGCACCAGCTACGGCGTGGCCAAGGGCGCCCTGGTGTTCTACCCGGTCATGGGCTTCCTGTGCGTGCGCTTCATCATGACCTTCGTGCTGCTGTTGCCGGCGCTTCGCGGCCACCTGAAAACGGCGCTGCTGCCAGGGTTGGCGCTGGGCACCATCCTGCTGGGTATCTTCCTCAGCGAGACCTATGGCGTGCACCTGACTACCGCCAGCAACGCGGCCTTCCTGATCAGCATGTGCGTGGTGCTGACGCCGCTGGTGGAGTGGGCGGTGTTCCGCCGCAGGCCCAGCGCCGAGGCCATTGGCATTGCGTGCCTGTCGGTGGTGGGGGCGATGATGCTGACGGGCGCGTCCCAGGTGGAAATGAACACCGGCGACTGGCTGATGATTGTCGCGGCCGTCCTGCGCGCGTTCATGGTCTGCTCCACCAAGTACCTGCTGCAGAACGTCAAGGTGCCAGCCCTGGCGCTGACCGCGGTGCAGGTCGGGGTGGTGGGGTTCGGCAGCCTGCTGATCCTGTTGGTGACCACCGGCGGCGTGCCGGCGCTGCCCACCGAATGGTCGTTCTGGACGGCCACGGTGTACCTGGTGCTGTTCTGCACGCTGTTCGCCTTCTTCGCCCAGAACTATGCGCTGCAACACGCCAGCCCCACTCGTGCGTCCTTGCTGATGGGCTCCGAGCCGCTGTTCGGGGCCTGCTTCGCGGTGCTGTGGCTCAACGAGCAACTGACTCCGCTGGCGTGGTGTGGTGGTGGCCTGATCCTGATTGCTGCGCTGGTAGGCGGGCGCCCGGAGAAAGTCGTCAAAGCGCCGGCAGTGGCCTGAGCCGGGTCATCCACATGACAGGCGCAGCACGCCGGCATCGGTGATTGCCGCCTGCCAGGTGTAGCGGCAGCGGTGGCGGTCGACCTGTTGCTGCAAGGGCGCGTCCAGGCCGCTGGGGTTGTGTGCCAGGTCCAGGGGCGGGCCCAGCAGGTAGGCGGTGCTGGCGGGGCCCGGGTCGGCGGTGTCGGTGAAAAATCGATGCCTTGCCAGCGCTGGGTCCAGCTCGCGGTAGCGCGACACCGCCGCGGCGGCCCAGCCTTGCACCAGGATATTGCTGGGCGGCAGGCCGCCAGCCATTCATACACGCCGGGCGCGCGAGACAGCCGGTAGGCACTGTGCTCGGCGAACGGCCAGCCTTGCAGCATCAGCACCCCGGCCAGGGTCCAGGCCAGCAGCTTGGGCAGCCGCCCCGGTTGCCCCAGCAGCTCGGCGATTACCAGAGCGTCGATTACCAGGCTCATTGCGACCAGCCATAGCCATTGCCGGGGGTTGCCTAACGGCAACAGGCCCGTTGCGTGGGTGAACAGCAGCACGCACAGGGCCAGTACGAACGCGCGGTTCAGGCTGCGCGCCAGGCCCTGGCCGAAACCTGCCAGCAGCGCCAGGTGGGCGGCCAGCGAAATCACCAGCAGGGGCAGGCCATAGGCGCCCATGGCGGCGGCCAGGGCGTCGGTGTCGGCCAGGTTGTGTGGCTGCATGTAGCGCCAGGACAACAACGCGCTCAGCAGCCACAGGCCGCCCTCGATCCGCCGGCCTGCCTGGCTGGCGGCAACCGCCAGTATCAACAGCAGGCCGCTGCTCAGCGCCAGCAGGTGGAAGGTCAGTTCGGGGAACAGCACCGGGCTGCCCAGGCAGTGGCCTGCCAGGCCCACGGCCAGCAACCAGCGCGCGCCGCGCCAGGGCGCCAGCAGTTGGCCCAGCGCGGCGGCCAGCAGCACGGCGATCGCCAGCGCCCACAGGCGCAGGGAGACCACCGAGAACGGCAGGCCGCTGCCCAGCGGGGCGAAACACAGGCACAGGTAGAGCAAAGCCAGCAGCCCGGGCGCTGCGAAGGCGCGGGCCGGAAGGAAGGCGTTCATGATGCAGTTCCTCATGCCAGGCCGCGTCTGGGCACGCGACCTGTAGCAGCGGCCGCGAGGCCGCGTCCGGGGGCGCCGTTACGCGACCTGTACGGGGGCGGCGTTACGTTGGGTCGTAGCGCCCCAGGCAGGCGCGTACCAGCACCGCCAGCACGGCCAGGTTGCCGCGCACGCTGCTGATCTTGGTCGGCACCTCGCCCTTGGGGTAACGGCGCACCGTGGGTAGTTCGATGCAGCTGTAGCCCAGGCGCGGCGCCTTGTAGGACAGGTACGCCAGCAGTTCGTAGGTCATGAACACATCGCGAAAGACCGCTACCCTGGGGTCGCTCAACAGCTGCCGGCTATAGGCCCGGAAACCCTGGGTGGTGTCGGTCCAGGCGAAGCCCGAGGCCCAGCTGAGCAGCGGCGCATGGATAAAGCGGATGGCCAGGTCCCGCGCGGCCGGGGTGTTCTCGGCCACGCCCCCGGCGATGAAGCGCGACGCCTGGACGAAATCCGCGCCGTGGCGCAAGGCCTGGATGAAGTCGGGAATGGCCTGGGGGTCGTCCTTGTCGTTGCCATCGATGGTGACCACGCCCTCGTAACCCTGGTCCAGGGCGAAGGCGTAGGCGCAGCGCAACTGGGCGCTGAGCTGGCCGGGCCCGGTCTTGACCAGCAGCCCGCGCACCCGCGTGGCCTGCAGCAGCCCTGGCGACAGCGAACCGTCCTGGCTGCCACCGTCGACGATGATGATGTCGGCCAGGCGATCCAGGGCCAGGTTGGCCATGCGCTCCAGCAGCCGCCGAATCCGTGGGCCTTCGTTGATCACCGGGATCACCACGCACCAGGCGTGCTGGCGCCCCAGCCACAGCGGCGTGTCGAAGCGCGGCACCTGCCGCGGCGCCAGGTCGGCGGGGATCAGTTCAGCTGAACTCATGGGGTGGATCTCCTGTACGACTCAGGCCACGCGCGCGGTAATCAGCGCCACGCCGGCGATCACCAGAAAGACCCCGGCACCGGTGGTCCAATGAAAAGGCTCGCGCAGGAACAGCACCGAGGACAGCGCCACGGTGGCCACCGCGCCGGCCGTCAACACCGGGTGCGCCACATTCAACGGCAGGCGCGCCAGGGCTGCGGCATACAGCAGGAAGGCGCTGCCATACAGCGCCAGGCCCAGCCAGAACGGCCAGTTGGCCAGCGCCTGCAGCGGCTCGGCCAGGGACGGAAAACGCCGCGGTGGCATCATCGCCATCTTCACCAGCACGCTGGCCGAGGCGTTGGACAGGATGCCCAGGATCAAAATTGCCCATTTCATGCGCTCACCCCGTTTCCCATGTGGCGGTAATGACGGCTCGCCGCCAGCAGCGCGCGTTCGATCGCCGGCAGCGGTGGCGCGCCGGCTTGGGTCAGCATCTCGATGGTCACCACGTGCCCGGGCAGGTGAGTGCGCAAGGCCTGGCGCATCCGTGCGTGGTCGGTAGTGCCATCGCCCAGGGGCAGCAGGTGGGGTTCGCTGGCGTGCACATGGCCGATCAAGTCGGCGCAGTCGTGCAGCACCTGCGCCGGGTCCTCGCCGTTGAGGGTTAGGGCCCCGGTATCCAGTTGCATGCGGATGGCGCCATGGGCCACGCGCCGCACTACGCGCGCCGTCTCGGCGCTGGTGAGCATGAAGTTGGCGCCGTAGCAGGCGGGGTTCGGCTCCAGGCAGATGATCACCCCGTGGTCGTGGGCGATATCCCCCAGGCGGCAGAAGAAGTCGCAGGCAATCTCCAGGCTCTGCTGGTCGTCCAGGCCGCTGCGGTCGCGGTTCTTCGGCGAACCGAAGACCAGGCGCCTGGCGCCCAGCCCCGCGGCGATACGGCAGACCGCCGCCAGGTGCAACAGCATCGCTGCCTGGCTGTCGCGCCCGCCGAACAGGTTCAGGCCCTGGGTGCCGAACAGCAGCGATTGCATGCCGGTGATCTGCACGCCACGGGCGCGCCACCAGCGGCGCACCTGGGCGATCTGGGCTTCGCTGGTGCGTGCCGGGTCGGCAAAGTACTTGCCGGGCGCCACGTCGATGGCATCCACCTGCAGGCGCTGCAACAACAGGCTGACGGCGTTGTCGTGGGGCCGGTCCCAGGCGATGTTGGAGATGGCCAGCCTCATGGGCATGCCTCGCTCGCCACCAGGGACGGTTCGGATTGCGCATAGGCGCGCACGGCCAGCAGGGTATCGCGGGCGCTGTAGGGGTAGGGGCCGTTGGCGCCGTACAGTTGCGCGTGGCGGCTGCGCAGGTCGTAGCGGGCCGGCGGCGGCGGCAGGTGCTGCTCCAGCGCGCGGCCAAAGCCTTGCCACGCCAGGTCCGCCACGCTGATGGGCGCGGCGCACAGGTGCACCAGCGACAGCCCGGCCTGCAGCGCCACCTGGATGTCGTGCCAGAGGTTGACCATGGGGTAGAACTGGAACACCCCGCGGCTGTCCACGGCCGCCAGGTTGTTATCGTGCCGCAGGTCGTACACCACGTTCTTGCGCAGCCCTGGCCCGACCAGGCCAGGCAGGCGCACGATCAGGTGACGGGGAAAGTGCCCGGCCACGAAGGTCTCCAGGCGCCGCCGATGCAGGCCGTAGGGCTGCAGGCCCTGCTCGTCCACCGGGCTGCCTTCATCCACGCCGATGGGATGGGCGAACACATCCACGGTGCTGATCAGCACGAACACCTTGCAGCGCACGGTGCACAGGTGGTGGATCAAGGTATCGATCGCCCGCAGGTCGCCTGCGGGGTCGCGGTTCGCCAGCCACTTCTGCGCCGGGGCGCCGGCGCACACCAGGGTATCGAATTGCTCATGCTCGATATCGGCGATGGTGGTGGAGCGGTAGCAGGCGTCGAAGCGGGCCTGGCGCAGCAAGGTGGAACCGACGAAACCGGTATGGCCGATCAGCCCGTGGCGGGTGCTGTTCATGGAGTACCTCGGCAGTTGAGGTGAAGAAGCTCGGCATCGGTGACGCTGAGCACCGAGGTGTAGCTGCAGTGGTAGCGGTCCAGGGCGCGCTGCATCAGGTTGCCTACCCCGGTCTCGCCGGGCTGCAGGTCCAGGTGCGAGGTAAGGAAGTACACCGAGTCGCCGGGGCGCTCGGCGAACAGGCGGTCGACGTCGGCGGCCATGGCCACCATCTCCTGGTTGGGGTCGCGGCGGTGGGTGCTCTCGTCGAGGCTGGTGATGAAGCGCTGCTGGTTCAGGCCGGGGTCGATCAACCGGTAGTATTCCAGCGACGGCTCGGCGTTGGGGTGCACCAGGATATCGCTGGGCGGCATGCCGGAGATGTACTGGTACAGGCGGTTGTTGTCGGTGTACTGGTAGTTCTCGCCCTCCAGGTTGTTGTAGCAGGCCTTGGCGGCCTGCAGCCCCAGCACCGCGAACAGCGCCCAGCCCAGCACTTTCAGGCCAAGGCGCGAGCTTGTGCTGAAGCGGACAATGGCGAAGGTGGAAATCACCAGGCTCAGGGGCACCAGCCAGATCACGTGGCGCGGGTAGACGGCAGGGTAGAAGCCCGCCACCTTGCCTACCAGCACCACCACGACCAGGGCGCAGAAGAACTGGTTCACCCGGTACAGGTAGTCGCGCTGGCCGTACCTGAGCAGGGCCAGGCTGGCCACCACCGAGACCGTCATCAGCGCCTTGCCGTAGGCGCCCAGCAGCGCGCGCACCACATCCTTCAGGGCGTCCAGGTGGCTGCTGGCGGCGTAGCTGTTGTAGTTGCCCAACTGGTACATGGTCAGGTACTTCATGTACAGGTACGACAGCGCCACGCAGGCGCTGGCCAGCAGAAAGCCGCCGATCTTGTAGCCGCGCTGGCGGCCGTCGTCGCGGGTCACGAACCACAGGCAGGCATAGGCCAGCAGGCCACCGGCGATGATCAGCGTGGAGAACCCCAGCAGGCTGACCAGCGCGGCCACCAGCAGCGTCCAGTAGATGTCCTGGTGCTCCTCGGCCTCGCGGATCGCCAGGATGGCGAGGAAGCTGCCGCTCATTTCCAGGAAGTAGAACTTGAGCTCGGTGAAGTGGAAACCGGTGGAAAACGAGTTGCCGATCAGCGCCACCAGGAACACGAACAACCCCCAGCGCTGCTGGCGAAACAGCAGCGCCACCGGCGCCACCAGCAACAGCGACAGCCCCAGCACGGACAGGCGCAGGGCGCGGATGTCGTAATGGAAGACCGCCGTCATCGCCTTGAAGAACACCGACGCCAGCACCGGCTCAGCCTGGTCGTAATAGGGCAGGGGCGCGGCGAAATCGGCCGGGTTGTCGATGGCGATGATGTTCTTCAGCAGCATCGCCTCGTCCAGCCACACCGAGCGGCTCGCCAGCGTTAGGAAGATGCTCGCCAGCACCAGCAGGGCCAGCAGCGTGCACACCCTGGGCAGGTCAAAGTATTTCGTCATCGAGCTTCTCCAGCACGTCGTAGAGGTTGTCGATCTTGCCGCCCAGCACCGAGTAGCAGCCGTGCAACGTGGCGTGCCGTTCGAACAGGATCGGCCGGCCGTCGTCGCCTTCGTTGCGCTGCAGCACGGTCTTGACCTCGTACAGCGAGTCCACCGGCCGGGCGTCGAACACCGCCGGGATGTAGCGCCCCACGTCACGCACCATGCGTTCCACGCGGCTCACGGCCTGGTAGTCGTGCAGCTTGCCGTAGGGGTCCAGCCCGGCCTGGTCCTGCCAGTGCAGGTGCGGGGTGAAGCGCACGTGGGACAGGGTGTGCAGCCCGCGCGCGGGGAACGGCATCAATGAGAAGAACGGCCCGTCCATCACCGTGATGCCCAACCCGGCCAGCACAGGTGGCATGGCCATCAGCGCCATTTCGGTGATTTCCTGCTTGAGCCCGGTGCTCACCCCGGGAAAGTCGCCGCCCAGTTGATTGGTGCCGCTGTAGGTGCAGTTGAATACGTAGCGGCAGCGTACGCTGCTGCCGGTGCCGCCGTGGTGGTGCAAGTGCACCCGCAGGGCCGGCCCGGGCTGGCGCTCAATGGCCGTGGCACGGGTGCGGTAGTGCACCTGCACGGCCTGGCGCTGCAGTTCGTGCAGCGCCCAATCGGCCAGGTGGCGGGTGTCGAACGCGTACTCCTGCACCTTGAACACCTGCTCGATCAGGCGCGGCTCGAACAGCCCGCGCAGCTGCGCGGGCGCCGGCTCGATGGCCGCGCCGATGTCGTGGCAGAAGCGTTCGAACTGGCGCGCAGTGACCTTGGAGTTCTGCCGGGCGATGGCGTAGAGCTTGGTGAAGTCCTGCCGGACCGCGCCGGGCCAGTCCTGCACGAAGCGCGGCAGGTTGATCCGGCTGCGGTAGGCGGTGGTGTAGCTGCGCGGGTAGTGATAGCCGTTGTGCACCCGCGCCTGGTTGTTGTACGAGGCGCGCTGCATCAGCGCTGCCTCGCGCTCCACCAGCAGCACGCGCTTGAGGCCGCGCTGGGCCGCCAGGTACACGGCAATGGCCGAACCGTAGAAACCGCCGCCGATGACCACCGCATCGAACGCCTCGTCGTCGCCCGCCATCAGGAAAACCGTCCGCTGACGACCACGGTGTTCTCGGCGGGGCCGGCCACGGCTTCCTCGATGTTCAGGTGGTCGCGGCGGGTCATGCGCGCGCTGGTGAATTCCTGCGCCACGTGGCACACGGGCCCCTGCTGGGCGGCCCCGGCCATGTTCATCAGGTACTCGCCCAGCACCATCAGCACCAGGGATATCAGGAAGAACATGCCCGACTGCTGCAACGACAGGCTCACCCAACCCGGGGCGACGTCGGCCTTGAAGAAACCGATGCCCACCACGTACACGCAATACATCAGGTTGGTCACCGCGCCGAACAACGACAAGGCGGTGACCACGCGCATGGGCGCGCGTGTGGTGGACAGCAACAGGCCCACGCCGCGGTCGACGTTGTCGCGCAGGCGCTTGCGCCGCTGGGGCCTGGGCGGTTCGCTGTAGCGCAGGTTGGCGCGGGCGAAGCCGCCGGTGGCCGGCAGGTGGCGGTAGCCGATCACCGGCTTGGGGTGCTGCAGGATGAAGTTGATGACTTCCCGGGACATCAATCGATAGGGCGGCGCCTCCCGGGCCAGGTTGATGCCGTTGAAGCGCTGGTACCACCAGTGGAACGCCCGGAACGCCAGGCGGTAGAGCGGGCCCTGGCGCGGCCGCTGCTCGTTGTAGACGAACACCACGTCGGCGCCCTGGCGCGCCTGGTCCAACAGGTGGGGCAGGTAGTGAATGTCATCGGTCATGGGGTCGATCACCGCCACGTGGTCGCCCAGGGCGTTCTCTACCCCCACCCATGAGGCGGTGTCCAGGTCCACCTCCTTGGTCAGGGCGTAGACCTGCAGGTTAGCGATACCGGCCTCGGCCGTCAGGGTCTTGAGCATGGCGATGCTGGCGTCCATGGAGGCGTTGTCGACCACGATCAGCTCGTAGTCGCGCACCATGGTGCTGACCACGGCGGTGGCGTCCAGCAGCAAGGTTTCGAGTGCGTCGGCGTGGTTGCGCACGACAAACACCACCGACAGGAAGCTTGGGGCCTGGGCCATGATGGAGGTTCTCTTTTCGACAGGACGACGAAAACAGCCCGGGGAATGGGCTGGGCGAAGGCAGAGTGGGGGGGACGCAGGCGAAGGGCGAGGCAGGCAAGCTACCGCCATGGCAACCCACGACGCGCAGCGGCGGGGGAGTGCCCGGGCGCCTGTCATGGGCGTAACGCAGCAGGGCAGGGAGCCCTTGATTAAACATCCTGTTACAGCCGAGGCTAGCGCAAGTGGCGGGCCCTTGGCTACAGGGGCAAGATGAAAAGTGCCAGGCTGCTGCCACCATCCGTCGTCAGCGGCGGCCAAGGGTGCCCGCACCCGGTAAAAAAATCTTTGGAAATCACATCATTGGCTGTAGCCTTCCCCGGCCCGGCGGTTTGTACCACCAGGGAAACAACGCCCAGGCTCGCGTAAGCCCGGGTGGTATACTCGACTTTCGCGCACAAGCGCCTGCAGGTCTTGACAATAATGACGCAGATTTCCGAACGCCTTCTGGTCCAGGCCCACCTCGATGCCAAGCAGCCCAAGCCGCTGACAGCCGAGCAGGAAGCCGACTACCGTGCCGCCATCGCCGCCGAGCTCAAGGCTCAGGACGCCGTGCTGGTCGCGCATTTCTACTGTGACCCGGTGATCCAGGCCCTGGCCGAGGAAACCGGCGGTTGCGTGTCCGATTCCCTGGAAATGGCCCGCTTCGGCAAGAACCACCCGGCCAAGACCGTGGTGGTGGCCGGCGTGCGCTTCATGGGCGAGACGGCGAAAATTCTTACCCCGGAAAAGCGCGTGCTGATGCCCACGCTGGACGCCACCTGTTCGTTGGACCTGGGTTGCCCGGTGGAGGATTTCTCGGCGTTCTGCGACCAGCACCCCGAGCGCACCGTGGTGGTGTACGCCAACACCTCGGCTGCCGTGAAGGCGCGCGCCGACTGGGTGGTGACCTCCAGCTGCGCGCTGGAAATCGTCGAAAGCCTGATGGACAACGGCGAGACCATCATCTGGGGGCCGGACAAGCACCTGGGCCGCTACATCCAGAAAAAGACTGGCGCCGACATGCTGCTGTGGGACGGTTCGTGCATCGTTCACGAAGAGTTCAAGTGGCGCCAGTTGGCCGACATGAAGGCCCTGTACCCGGACGCCGCCATCCTGGTGCACCCCGAGTCGCCGGAATCGGTGATCGAACTGGCCGACGCGGTGGGTTCCACCAGCCAGCTGATCGCCGCCGCCCAGCGCCTGCCGAACAAGACCTTCATCGTCGCCACCGACCGCGGCATCTTCTACAAGATGCAGCAGCTGTGCCCGGACAAGATCTTCGTCGAAGCCCCCACCGCCGGCAACGGCGCCGCCTGCCGCAGCTGCGCGCACTGCCCGTGGATGGCCATGAACACCCTGGAGCGCACGCTGACGGCGCTGCGCGAGGGCCGCAATGAAATCTTCGTCGACCCGGCGCTGATTCCCCAGGCCATCCGGCCGCTCAAGCGCATGCTCGACTTCACCCAGGCGGCGCGGATGAAACTGTCCGGCAACGCCTAAGCCCGGCTGGGCACGCCCGTCGCCACCGGCGCCGGGCTGGTCAGCCGCTTGTTCCAGTCCAGCCACTGCGCCAGGGCCAGCATCAGGCCCAGGCCCGCCAACGCGGTGGCAACCTGCATGGGCAGGCGGTCATCGCCCAGTGCGTTGGCCATGTCCGCCAGCGGCGCCAGCAGCACGCTCAGGCAGAAGATCTCCAGCGAATAGCGGCCCATCATCGCCACCCTCTGCACCAGCCAGTGCTGCACCCACGCACCGTCCGGCACCAGTTTGCCCACGCAATAGGCCAGCGCCAGGAAGTGCAGCAGGCGCACCGGCGCCAGGTTGGTCTTGCTGATGGGGTACAGGCGCTCGGCGATCCAGGTGGGCATGAAGGCGTCGTGCAACGCCGGCCACTTCCAGCTCAGCGCAACCACCGCGCTGACGCCCAGCGCGATGGCGCAGGCCATGAATAGCGGCTGCTGGCGCAGCGGCCGGGTAGCGGCCACCTGCGGCGCCTGGGCGTGCAGGGCCGCGGCGCCACCCAGCACGAACAGCGCCTGCCAGGCATAGGGGTTGAAATACCACAGGCCGTTGCCGTGGGCGGGAATGTTCCAGCCAAACCACTGGGTCAGGCCATACACCGCCAGCGACACGCCCACCGCGTGCCCCGTGTGCTTGATCAGCACCGGCAGCACCAGCGGCAGCCCCGCCAGCAACACGATGTACAACGGCAGCGGGTCCATCAGGTTGGGCTTGAAGCGCAGCAGCAGCTCATCCACCAGCGCCTGCTGGGGGTTGAGGATGAAGTAGTTGAGGTTCATCTCCTGGATCATGTCGCGGGTTTCGACATGGCTGTTGGCGACGAAAATGATGCCCATCAGCAGCACCAGCAGGAAGATGTGCACGATGTACAGCACCCAGGCGCGGCGCAGGATGCGCACCGTGGCGATCAGGTAGCCGCTGCGCAGGGCGATCTTGCCGTAGGCCAGCACCGCCGCGTAGCCAGCCAGGAACACGAAGATCTCCGCCGCGTCGCTGAAGCCGAAATTGCGCGCGGTGAAGTTGGCGAGCGGGTTTTGCGGTATGTGATCCCAGAAAATGAAGATCAACGCCAGCCCTCGATAGAAGTCGATGCGGTGGTCGCGGCGAGTGATCATGATGAGTGGCCTTGAACGAAAGGTGATGGAATAAGGATAGGCATTCGGCAGGCAGGTTCCGCGTGAAGCATGACGACCGATCAGCGGCGGGGAGGGTCGCGTTTTTTGCCGGCGAATGCAAAACCGGGTTATTACCGAATGTCACAAAAGCGTCGCAAAACGAATGTTTGCATCACCCATTCACTAACCTGATGGTGCATGAGCCTGGCCGCTTCCTTCACTAGACTGGCCTCTACCATTCAAGGAACACAGGGCATTGGCTATGCACAATCGCATGATGATCACTGGCGCCGGCTCGGGCCTGGGCCGCGAGATCGCACTTCGTTGGGCCCGCGAGGGCTGGCACCTGGCGCTGGCTGACGTCAACGAGGCGGGCCTGGCAGAAACGCTGAAGCTGGTGCGCGAGGCGGGTGGCGACGGCTTCGTGCAACGCTGCGACGTGCGCGACTATAGCCAGCTCACGGCCCTGGCCCAGGCCTGCGAGGAGAAACTGGGCGGCATCGACGTCATCGTCAACAACGCCGGCGTGGCGTCGGGCGGCTTCTTCAGCGAGCTGCAGCTGGAAGACTGGGACTGGCAGATAGCAATCAACCTCATGGGCGTGGTCAAGGGCTGCAAGGCCTTCCTGCCGCTGCTTGAGAAGAGCAAGGGCACGATCATCAACATCGCTTCCATGGCCGCGCTGATGCAGGGGCCGGCCATGAGCAACTACAACGTCGCCAAGGCGGGCGTGGTGGCGCTGTCGGAAAGCCTGCTGGTGGAACTGCGCCAGCAGGAAGTGGGGGTGCACGTGGTGTGCCCGTCGTTCTTCCAGACCAATCTGCTCGACTCGTTCCGCGGGCCTACCCCGGCCATGAAGGTGCAGGTGGGCAAGCTGCTGGAAAGCTCGCCGATCACCGCGGCCGACATTGCCGATTACGTTTACCAGCAGGTGGCGCAGGGTGTGTTCATGATCCTGCCACATGAGCAGGGGCGCCAGGCCTGGGCGTTGAAGCAGCAGCACCCGCAGGCGCTGTACGACGAGATGGCGAGCATGGCGGAGAAAATGCGCGCCAAGGCGCGGCAGGGCTCGTAACCACGGCGCTATCCTGAGTATCCTTGAAAAGCCCGGGCCAGACGCCCGGGCTTTTTTCTACCCGGGAGGCGCTGTGCTCAACTATCTGTGGTTCTTTTTGGCGGCGGTCTTCGAAATCGCCGGCTGCTACGCCTTCTATATGTGGCTGCGCCTGGGCAAGAGCGCCTGGTGGACGGTGCCCGCATTGCTCAGCCTGACCTGCTTCGCGCTGCTGCTCACCCGCGTTGAAGCTGCCTACGCCGGGCGTGCCTACGCCGCCTACGGTGGCCTGTACATCGTGACCTCGCTGGCCTGGCTGGCGCTGGTGGAGCGGGTGCGCCCGGCCGGTAGCGACTGGCTCGGCGCGGTGCTGTGCGTGATCGGCGCGAGCATCATCCTGTGGGGCCCGAAACTGCACAGTTCATAAGGGTTGAATGGCGTTCGAATTGGTGTGATTTGGTTCGTTCCTACGGCGTTTCCTCAGACTTTTCTGTAGGCAAAGTCGACAAAGCTTGTAGGGCGATCCTGTTTTGATCCGTAAGCATTGATAGCGGTCAATACCCGGCGCAGTCTCAGGGTTCATTCAATGAGCGTGAGGGTTGGACGATGCTGGTATTGACGCGATCGGTGGGCGAGGCCATTGCCATAGGCGATGACATCTGGGTAAAAATTATCGAGGTGCGGGGCAATCAGGTGCGGTTTGGCATCCAGGCGCCCAAGCACATCGAGATTCACCGTGCCGAAGTGTACCGGCGCATCATGGCGCAGACGGCGCGCGAAGCAGCGGCGGTGATGCACCCAGGTTGACAGCCTGTGGGAGCTGGCTTGCCAGCGAGCTGTTGAGGCGCTAAAAGCTCGCCGGCAAGCCGGCTCCCACATGGCCGGCACGGCTGTTCAGTCGAACAGCTCCTTGGGAATATCGTGCTTGAGCATCAGCGTGCACTGCTGGCTCTCGGGGTCGAACACGATGAAGGCCTGGGCCTTCGCCAGGGCGTGGCGGACCCGCTCCACGCGGGTCTGCAACGGCGTCTCGTCGCCATTGTCGGTGCCGTCGCGGGTGACAAAATCCTCGATCAGCAGGGTCAGGGTCTCGGGCGACAGTTGGTCGTGGGGAATCAGCATGGCAGCTCTCGCAAAATGTCACGCATGTTACCACGCGGCTCAGATGGCATTCGGCTCGAAGCTGTCGGCGCGGGCCATGGCCCACATGCGCTGGTAGAACTCGCCGCTGACCTCGCCACTCAGCAGCTCACCGGGCTTGAGGAACACATGCAGCTGGGAAAACAGCTTCACCTCGGTGGCCGACATGCGCCGCACCAGGTGCTTGGCTTCCAGCTGCGAGGGATGCACCAGGCCGGCGGCGGCGAGCATTTCCGCCAGCGCCTTGAGGGTGTTGTGGTGGAAGTTGAGCACCCGGTTGGCCTTGTCCGGCACCACCAGCGCACGCTGGCGCAGCAGGTCCTGGGTGGCGACGCCGGTGGGGCATTTGTTGGTGTGGCAGCTCTGCGACTGGATGCAGCCGATGGCGAACATGAAGCCGCGCGCCGAGTTGGCCCAGTCGGCGCCGATGGCCAGCACGCTGGCGATGTCGAACGCGCTGACGATCTTGCCGCTGGCGCCCAGCTTGATCTTGTCGCGCAGGTTCATGCCCACCAGGGTGTTGTGCACGAACAGCAGGCCCTCGCGCATGGGCGTGCCCATGTGGTCGGTGAACTCCACGGGCGCGGCGCCAGTGCCGCCTTCCTTGCCGTCCACCACGATGAAGTCCGGCAGGATGCCCGTCTCCAGCATGGCCTTGGCGATGCCCATGAACTCCCACGGGTGGCCCATGCAGAACTTGAACCCCACCGGCTTGCCGCCGGACAGTTCGCGCAGTTGGGCGATGAAATGCATCATCTCGATGGGCGTGGAGAACGCCGAGTGGCGTGACGGCGACACGCAGTCCTCGCCCATCATCACCCCGCGGGTGTCGGCGATTTCGCGGGTGACCTTGTGCTTGGGCAGGATGCCGCCATGGCCGGGCTTGGCGCCCTGGCTCATCTTGATCTCGATCATGCGCACCTGCGGCTCGCGGGCCTGCACGGCGAATTTCTCCGGGTCGAACAGGCCGCTGCTGGTGCGGCAGCCGAAGTAGCCGCTGCCCAGCTCCCAGGTCAGGTCGCCGCCGTGCTCGCGGTGGTATGGGCTGATGCTGCCCTCGCCGGTGTCGTGGGCGAAGTTGCCCAGCTTGGCGCCCTGGTTCAGCGCGCGGATGGCGTTGGCGCTGAGGGCGCCGAAGCTCATGGCGGAAATGTTGAAGATCGACGCCGAGTAGGGCTGGGTGCACTGCGGCCCGCCGATGATCACCCGGAAGCTGGCCGGGTCGCTGAGCGGCGCCGGGCGCATGGAGTGACCGATGAACTCGAAGCCGGGGTGGTACACGTCGATCAGGGTGCCGAAGGGCTTGTCGGCGGTCTCGTTCTTGGCCCGGGCGTACACCAGCGAGCGCTGGGCGCGGGAGAAGGGCAGGGCGTCGCTGTCGGACTCCAGCAGGTATTGGCGGATCTCCGGCCGTATGCCCTCCACCAGGTAGCGGATATTGCCCAGGATGGGGTAGTTGCGGCGCACCGCGTGCGGCGTCTGCAGCAGGTCGAAAATGCCGATCAGGCTGAGCACGCCGCTGCCGAACGCGAACGGCCACAGCCAGTCGTGCTGCATGAACGGCATGCAGGCGAGGGTGAACAGGACACAGGCGGCAAAGAAGGCGTAGCGGCTCAGCAGCGACAGGCTCATGCAATATCCCCGGGTGACCAGTACATGTCAGGCTCAGGTGTTCTGGGCCTGCAGGAATATGGAAAATAGCTCGGATTGCGACTTGATGCCCAGCTTGCTGTACATGTGTTTCTTGTGCACCTTCACGGTTTCCACCGAAATATCCAGCTTGCGCGCGATCTCCTTGCTGGAGCAGCCGCTGAGCATCAGCCGGCCCACGTCCAGCTCGCGCGCGGTGAGCTGCGCGCCCTTGAGCTGCTGCACCGAGGCCTCCAGCTGCACCCGCCAGTCCGGGGCGGCGGCCACCGCGGGCGGGTTGCTGTCCTCGAACGCCAGGCGCTGGCGCAGCAGCGCCAGCACCCACGGCTGGACAAGCGACAGCAGGGCAATCTGCTCATTGCCGAAGCGCTGGGTGCTGCCCAGGGACAGGCACAGGGTGCGGTCGGCGTCGATGCGGCAGTTGAACTGAATCTCGTCGGCCACCACGTTCAGGCGGAAGTAGCGCTGGTAGTATTCAGTCAGCTCGAAATGCTCGGGCGCCACCTCGGCCAGGCGGTACAGGCCGTCGGGGGTAGGCTCGCGGCTGGCGATGTAGAACGGGTCCAGCAGGTACAGGCCCTTGAGGTAGTCCTGGAACAGCTGGTCGGGGCTGCCGTCCTCGCCCGGGCACTCGGCGAACACCACCGGCCGCTGGTTGCTGCTGAAAAGCAGCGCCACCCAGCTGTCGAAGCTGACGTACTCGCCCAGCAGGCGCACCAGGCGGGTCCAGAAATTAGCCTTGTCGAGGCCCTCGATCAATTGCCCGACGGCCCGGTGCCAGGCCACGTCGTCCAGCGAAAGACTCATGCAACTACCCCTATCGGGTTACCCCGGCTGCGTAATTCCCCTGGCGGGGTTGTGCTGCGCATACTGGCTCAATCCCGTAGCAGCTGCCGCCAGGCGGCGTCCGGCGCTACCACGGCGTTGGCAGTGACGCGGCCTGCGGCCGCTGCTACGGGGAATTCGTTATTCAACAAGGAGAACCCATGAAGGTCGAACTTGCCCAGCTGGCGGGCCAGGACAATGCCACCGCGTACAACCTGGAGCGCGCCCTGGCGGCCATTGCCGCGTGCGCCGAGGATACTCGCCTGGTGGTGTTCCCGGAAACCCACCTGATGGGCTTCCCCTCCGCCCACACCGTGGCCGCCGTCGCCGAGCCGCTGGACGGCCCCACCGTGCGCGCCATCGAGCAGGCTGCCCGCGAGCGCGACATCGCCGTGGTGATTGGCGTGGCCGAGCACGACCAGGGAAGGTTCTACAACACCACGCTGCTGATCACCCCCGAAGGCATCGCCCTCAAGTACCGCAAGACCCACCTCTGGGCCTCGGACCGTGGCGTGTTCAGCGCCGGTGACCGCTTCGCCACCACCCTGTGGCAGGGCGTGCGCGTGGGCCTGCTGATCTGCTACGACATCGAGTTCCCGGAAAGCGCCCGCGCCCTGGGGCAACTGGGCGCCGAGCTGATCATCGTCACCAACGGCAACATGGACCCCTACGGGCCCACCCACCGCACCGCAATCATGGCCCGCGCCCAGGAAAACCAGGCGTTCGCGCTGATGGTCAACCGTGTCGGCAACGGCGACGGCGGCCTGGTGTTCGCCGGTGGCAGCGCCCTGGTGGACCCATTCGGCACCCTGCTTGAAGAAGCCGGGCGCGACGAGCAGCAGTTCAGCGTCGAGCTGGACCTGGCCCGCCTGCAAGCCGCGCGCAAGGACTACCGCTACCTGGACGACCAGCGCCTACGCCTGCCCGGTGAGGTGGTAGAGCATGCCAACGGCTTGCGCGAGCTGCTGATCCCACGCTGATCCACCCTTGGCGCGCGGGCCCGCAGAGGCCCGCCGCCCACTGTTTTTGCCGACCTCGGTTCTGCCATAAATCCAATAATTCGCGGAGTAGTCGTACATGGCTCGTTTGCAACGCACCCTTTCCCTGGGTTCGGTAGTGCTGTTCGGCATCGCCTACATGACCCCGATCATCGTCCTGGGCACCTTCGGCATCCTCGCCCAGTCCACCGCCGGCATGGTGCCGGCCGCCTACCTGGCGGCGCTGGTGGCGATGTTCTTCACCGCCATGAGCTACGGGCGCATGGCCGCGGCCTTCCCGGTGGCCGGCTCGGCCTACAGCTACGTGCGCAAGGCCATCAGCCCCAAGCTGGGCTTCCTCGCTGGCTGGGCGGTGCTGCTGGACTACCTGTTCCTGCCCATGGCCATCTGGCTGATCGGCGCCGCCTACCTGGGTTCGGCGTTCCCCGCCGTGCCGCAGTGGCTGTGGGTGCTGGCGTTCATCGGCGTCACCAGCCTGATCAACTGCGTGGGCCTGAAGCTGGCCAACACCGTCAACGCGCTGCTGATGCTGGTGCAGTTCCTGGTGCTGGTGGCCTTCGTCGCGCTGGCCGTGCACTACGTCGCCGGTGACGCCAGCACGCCGCTGTGGACCCTGGCGCCGTTCTTCAACGGCGACATGCAGATGCCCCTGGTGATGAGCGGCGCGGCCATCGCCTGCTACTCGTTCCTGGGCTTCGATGCGGTCAGCACCCTCACCGAGGAGACCCGTGACCCGCGCCGCACCATCCCGCGGGCGATCATGCTCATCACCCTGATTGGCGGGCTGATCTTCGTGGCGGTGTCGTACTTCGTGCAGCTGGCGCACCCCTCGTTCGTGTTCTACAACGTCGACTCGGCGGCCTATGAGATTGCCCGCAACATCGGTGGCGACCTGTTCGTGTCGATATTCATGATTGGCCTGATCGTCGGCCAGTTCGCCTCGGGGCTGTCGGCCCAGGCCAGCGGTTCGCGGCTGTTGTTTGCCATGGGCCGCGACGGCGTGTTGCCCAAGGCGTTCTTCGGCAGGCTCAGCGAGCGCTTCGGCACGCCGGTCAACAGCATCCTGCTGTGCGGCGTGGTGGCGTTGCTGGCGCTGAAAATGGACGTGACCACCTCCACCTCGTTCATCAACTTCGGCGCCTTCCTGGCCTTCAGCCTGGTGAACCTGTCGGTGATCTTCCATTACTGGATCAACGGCGACAAACGCGGGCCGCGAGAAGTGCTGCTGTTCCTGTTGTGCCCGTTGATCGGCCTGCTGGCGGACCTGTGGCTGATGATCAGCCTCGACCACCTGGCGATCATCCTCGGCGTCAGCTGGTTGGCGCTGGGCTGCGTGTACCTGCTGGTGCTGACCGGCGGCCTGCGCCGCCAGCCGCCGGAGATGGATTTCCAGGAAGCGGCTTGACACGCCCCGTTCATGACAAATACCGCGGCTTTGTGGGAGCTGGCTTGCCAGCGAGATTTTCCGGGCCTCAACAGCTCGCTGGCAAGCCAGCTCCCACACTGTGCAGCAACGCGGCGCGCAGCGCTGGGGTTTCGGGTTCCCAATATTGCGGCTTGCCGGCGACGATCGCCGCCACCGGCAAGCCGTCGCGCAGCACCAGGCGGTTGCCGCTGATGGCCGGCACCTTGGCGCCGGGCAGCAAGGTGCCGGCCAGGTTCAGCGGGTCGCTGGCGCTGATGGCCACCAGGCTGTCGTCCAGCGGCCGCCTGCGTACCTCGCGCAGCACCGGAATGGCCTCGGGCAGGGCGAACTGCTCACCCGCCAGGCCGCTGACAAAACGCCCGCCGCGTATCTCGCCGCGCGCCTCCAGCCGATGGTAGGTGCGCAGCAGCTCGCGCCAGCTGGGCAGCCAGTCGGCCTCGCGCTCCAGCAACCGCCAGAACACCACGCCATAGCGGCGCAGCAAGGTCATGGCCACCTCTTCCAGCGGGTCACGCTCGTCGTTGCCCACTGGCCGCAGCAGCGCCCAACGTCCGGCGTCGTCCATGCCGCCGATGAACGCGCCGCGCCCGCGCCGGGGGCTGCGGGCCTGGCGTTTGCTGGCGGGGGTGATCAGCGCGCGCAGGCCGGCGAAGCTGTCGGCGTTCACCATGCCCGCCGACACCAGCTCCTGCAGGGCGGTTTCCAGCTCGCTGCGCAGCAGGTGCGCGTCGCTGCCCAGTTCGTCGAAGAACAGTGCGCCGTGTTGCCCCAGCACCTCGTGCACCTTGCGCGCCCGCGGTGACAGTTCATCCACGCCCACTGCCGGCGACAGGCCGCGCCACAGGTTGGCCCGCGCCCGCGGCAGCAACACGATGGGCGTGCTGCGCAAGGTCGCGGTCAGCGCCTTGCCGCTGGCGGCCAGGCGCGTCCACAGGGTCTTGCCGGTGCGGCAGGCATCGTCCAGCCATTGGCCGCTGTAGCCCTTGAGGCGGCAGGGCAGCAGGTCGCTTTCCCAGGCGCCGGCCGGCGCGCTGTAACCCTCCAGCAGGTCGAGCACCTGGCCCAGGGCCGCCTGGCCTTGCAGGCGGGTGCTGCTGCCCAGGTGCTGCCAGTCGAGCAGGAAGCGCATGAAGTCCTGCAGGCTGACCGGCTCGATCTCCCGGCGCAGGCGCTTGACCGTGTAGCGATGGATGCGCGCCAGCAGGTGGCGCTCGCACCACTGGCTGTCGCGCAGCCCGGGGCGGAACTGGCCGCGCAGCAGGTAGCCCTGGCCTTCGAGCCGCGCCAGCGCCTGCTCCACCTGGGGCAGCGGCAGGTTCAGCGGCCCGGCGATTTCCCCCAGGCGCAGCGGCGCGAAACCGCTCAGGCGCGCGCGCAGCAGTTCCTGGCAGGCAGCGTCGTTGGCCCAGGGCTCGTCGAAGCCGGGCAGCGGCTGCAAGGCCGGCGTGCAGTGTGCGGCGGGGTACAGCGCCTGCAGCAGCGGCAGGCGCTCCACCGCCAGCCACAGCAGCTGGCCGTTGCCGGCGTCCATCAGCGTTGCGCGGCCGCCCGCCGCCAGGGCCTGCAGCCAGCCTTGCCACTCGGGCTGGCCGGCGGTTTCGTGGCTGTTGATGGCGGCCAGTTGCATCAGCGCTTCGTGCATCTCGTCAAGGCTGTGGGGCGCAGGCCAGGCTTCGGCGGCCACGGCGGTGATCGCCTCGGCGTCCAGCGCCCCCAGGTCGTCGGCGGCCTGGGGTTCGTGCCAGCGGCGGCTGAGCACCGCCTGGGTGCGGCGCTCCTCCAGCGGCGCGTCGTCGAGAAACGCATAGGGTCGGGCATTCAGAATCGCCGCGGCCAGCGGCGAGGGTGCCGGCAGGTCGTGGCTGATCAGCCGCACCTGGCCCTGTTCCATGCGCCGCAGCAGGGCCAGCCAGCCTTCGCTGTCCATGGCCTCGTGCAGGCAGTCGTCGAGGGTCTGTTCCACCAGCGGGTGGTCGGGAATCTCGCGCTCGCCGACGATGTTTTCCAGGCAGGCGATCTGGTCGGGAAATACTGTGGCAATCAGGTCTTCGCTTTTCATGCGCTGCACCTGCGGCGCCACCTTGCGCCCGCCGGTGTAGCGCGGCAGCGCCAGGGCCACGCCGGTGGTCCAGCGCCAGCGCACGCCGAACAGCGGCGCGTCGAGCACGGCCTGGATCAGCAGGTGTTCGGCGCTGTTGCTGTTGAGGTAGCGCCACACCTCGTCCAGGGCGAAGCTGTGGCTGGTGGACAGCGACAGCACGATGGCGTCCTCGCTGGCGGCCGCCTGCAGCTCGAAGTTGAAGGTGCGGCAGAAGCGCTTGCGCAGCGCCAGGCCCCAGGCGCGGTTGATGCGGCTGCCGAACGGCGTGTGGATGATCAGCTGGGTGCCGCCGGACTCGTCGAAGAAACGCTCCATGATCAGCGTGTCGCGCGAGGGCAGGGCGCCCAGGGCGTTGCGCGTGCGGGCCAGGTAATCCACCAGTTGTTCGGCGCTGTCGGCGCCCAGGCCCAGCTCGGCCTGCAACTGCTGGACCAGCGCCGGCAACTGGCCGTCGAGGGCGCCCAGGCGGGCGTCGATGTGCCCTTGCAGGCGCGCCACCGCCAGCGAAAGTTCGTCGCTGCGCCCCGGCGCCTCGCCCAGCCAGAATGGAATGTTCGGCGGCTGGCCCTGGGCGTCTTCCACGCGCACCCGGCCGGTCTCGATGCGCAGGATGCGGTACGAGGTGTTGCCGAGCTGGAAAATGTCGCCGGCGATGCTTTCCACCGCGAAGTCTTCATTGACGCTGCCCACGTTCAGGCCCTGGGGTTCCAGGACCACGCTGTAGTCGGCGTTGTCGGGGATGGTGCCGCCGCTGGTGACCGCGGTCAGCTGCGCGCCGCGGCGGCCACGCAGGGTGCCGCTGACCGCGTCGCGGTGCAGGTAGGCGGCGCGCACGCCCTGGCGGCCGCTGTAGCCCTCGGCGAGCATGCGCAGCAGCGCCTGATAATGGGCCGGGTCCAGCTGCGCATAGGGCATGGCCCGCTGCATCAGTGCCAGCAGCGCGTCTTCGTGCCATTCCTGGCAACTGACCTCGGCGATGATCTGCTGGGCCAGCACGTCCAGCGGCGCCCTGGGCACGTGCAGCACATCCAGCTCGCCGCGGCGCACGCAGTCGAGCAGCGCCGCGCATTCGATCAGGTCGTCCAGCGAGGTGGCGAACAGCCGGCCCTTGGGCGTGCCGCCCACCTGGTGGCCCGAGCGTCCTACTCTTTGCAGGAACGCCGAGATCGAGCGCGGCGAGGCGATCTGGCACACCAGCTCGACGTCGCCGATGTCCAGGCCCAGCTCCAGCGAGGCGGTGGCCACCAGCACCCGCAACTCGCCGCGCTTGAGCCGCTGTTCGGCGTCCAGCCGTTGTTCCTTGGCCAGGCTGCCGTGGTGGGCGGCCACCGCGTCGCGGCCCAGGCGGTCGCTCAAATGCCGCGCCAGGCGTTCGGCCAGGCGCCGGGTGTTGACGAAAATCAGCGTGGTGCGGTGCTGGCGGCTCAGCTCGGCGAGGCGGTCGTAGACCAGCAGCCATACGTCGTTGGCCATCACCGCGCCCAGCGGCACTGGCGGCACCTCGATGGCCAGGTCGCGCGGCCGCGCATGGCCGATGTCGACGATGGCGCACGGCCGTTCGTGCCCCACCAGGAATCGTGCCACGCGTTCGATGGGTTGCTGGGTGGCCGACAGGCCGATGCGCCGCAGCGGCGCCGGGCACAGCGCCTGCAAGCGCTCCAGGCTCAGCGCCAGGTGGCTGCCGCGCTTGCTGGCGGCCACGGCGTGGATCTCGTCGACGATCACCGTGCCGACGTTGCCGAGCATCTTGCGCCCCGAGGCCGAGCCCAGCAGCACATACAACGATTCCGGAGTGCTGACCAGGATGTGCGGCGCCTGCTTGCGCATGGCCGCGCGCTCTTTCTGCGGGGTGTCGCCAGTGCGCACCGCCGTGCGGATCGGCACCGGTGGCAGCCCCATGGCCTGCAGTTGCTCGCCGATGCCGGCCAGGGGGTGTTGCAGGTTGATCTGGATGTCGTTGGACAGCGCCTTGAGCGGCGACACGTAAACCACCAGGGTCTGCTCGGGCAAGGCGTCGCCCAGCTGCACCAGGTCGTCGATCACCGCCAGGAACGCCGTCAGGGTCTTGCCCGAACCGGTGGGCGCGGCCACCAGCAGCGATTCGCCGGCCTTGATCAATGGCCAGGCGCGCGCCTGGGCCGGGGTCACGGCCGGGAAGGTGTGCTGGAACCAGGCACGCACGGCGGGGTGGAAACCGTCGAGCGCCGGGTCGTCGGAGGCAGGCAGGTTCATTCAGTATTGATGCCCTCGCTGGCTGCAAGTTGCAACCACCGCCGACACCTTTCCAACAGGCCATGGCACGTTGCAATAAAATGTAGGAGCCGGGTTTACCCGCGAAAGGCCGCGCGGGCGGCCGGTAGTCGCCGTGATTGAGTCCCGAGACGAGCCGCGTATACTTCGCGATTTTTCCCGGGAGCCGCCATGAACCGTACCATCCACATCGCCGCCGCCCTGCTGATCGGCCCCGACGGCAAGACCCTGCTGGTGCGCAAGCGCAACACCCTGGCGTTCATGCAGCCTGGCGGCAAGATCGAGCCCGGCGAGCAGCCGGTGCATGCCCTGGCCCGCGAACTGGACGAGGAACTGGGCGTGCGCATCGACCCCGCCCAGGCGCAGTACCTGGGCGCCTTCAGCGCACCGGCGGCCAACGAGCCGGGCTTCGAGGTGCGCTGCGAGCTGTTTCGCGTCGACGTGGCGGGGCCGGTGACCATTGCCGCCGAGATCGAAGAGGCGGTCTGGGTGGATGGCGACAGCCATGCCCAGCTGGAACTGGCGCCGCTCACCCGCGACCACATTCTGCCCCTGTACGCCGCTAGCGCACCGCGCTGACCCCATCCAGGGTCGAGAACGAGGTGTCCTTGGCCGTCAGCAGGAAGTCGCGCATGTACGGCGCGTCGAGCATGTCGGCGCGCACCGCCGCGTACAGCGTGGCGAACAGGCCTTTCTCGCCCAGGCGCTTGCCCTTCACGTAGCCGCGCGAGCTGTATTCATGCAGCGCCCAGTGCGGCATGCCGCACACGCCGCGGCCGCTGGCCACCAGCTGCATCATCATCACCGTCAGCTCCGAGGTGCGCACCTGGGCAGGCTCGACGTCGGCCGGCTCCAGGAAGCGGGTGAAGATGTCCAGGCGGTCGCGCTCCACCGGGTAGGTGATCAGGGTCTCGCTGGCCAGGTCATCGGGCACGATGTACGGCTTGCTGGCCAGCGCGTGCTGGTTGGCCACCGCCAGCATGGCCTCGTAGGTGAACAGCGGCACGTAGGTGATGCCCGGCAGCTCCAGCGGGTCGCTGGTCACCACCAGGTCCAGGTCGCCACGGGCCAGGGCCGGCAGCGGCGCGAAGGCGAAGCCCGAGGCCAGGTCCAGTTCCACTTCCGGCCAGGCGTCGCGGAACTGGTCGATGGTGGGCATCAGCCACTGGAAGCAGCTGTGGCACTCGATGGCCATGTGCAGGCGCCCGGCGGTGCCGCCGGCCAGCCGCGCGATATCGCGCTCGGCGCCACGCAGCAGCGGCAGGGTGGCGTCGGCCAATTGCAGCAGGCGCAGGCCGGCGCTGGTGAAGCGGATGGGCTTGGTCTTGCGCATGAACAGTGGCAGGCCCAGGCGCTCTTCCAGCTCCTTGAACTGGTGCGACAGCGCCGATTGCGTCAGGTGCAGGCGCTCGGCCGCTTCCACCAGGCTGTCGGCCTCGCGCAAGGCGTGCAGGGTTTTCAGGTGTCGGATTTCCAGCATGAGCGCCTCTATGAAAATTTCTTGTGATCAACACGAATAGATTGAGTTTGTCTCATGTTGTGCCGGATGTCGATAATGCGCCCATCGAATACGGAGTACCGCACCATGGCCAACGCCACCCCACACGACCTGTCGTTCTACACCCAACGCCTGCTGGACGAGGTCGAACAGGCCCGGGCGCGCGGCGAGATGCCACGGCCGGTGCTGATGGGGCCGCTGAGCTACCTGTGGCTGGACCAGGCCAACGGCAGCGACGTGCGCGCGCTGAGCCGCCTGGAAGTGGTGCTGCCGGTGTACGGCGAGATCCTGGTGCGCCTGGCGCGCCTGGGCGTGGAATGGGTGCAGATCGATGAGCCGATCCTCACCCAGGCGCTGCCCCAGGCCTGGAAGAGCGCCTTCGAGCGCGCCTATCACATTCTCCAGTACTCGCCGCTGAAGAAGCTGCTGGCCACCTACGGCGGCGCGCTGCAGGACAACCTTGGCCTGGCCGCGCACCTGCCGGTGGACGGCCTGCACGTGGACCTGGCCAGCGCCCCCGAGCAGCTGACCGCGGTGCTGGACCGGGTGCCCAGCTACAAGGTGCTGTCCCTGGCGGTGGCCATCGATGGCGCCGACCTGTGGTGCTGCGAGCTGGAAGCGGTGCAGGCACAATTGCAGCCCGCCCGCCGGCGCTTCGGCGAAAACCTGTGGCTGTCAGGTGCGCGCTGGCTGGCCGACCTGGGCGCCCTGCTGCCCGACCTGCGCCCCGCCGGGCATGCCTGCCACATCACCAGCTGAGCGACCATTCAGCGAGGTTCATCAAACTGTCACTGAACTGTGGCAGCGCGCCCGCACGAAGTTCATCACACTCGCGCTCTACTGGGGATCTGCGTTTGTGGTGTTTTTCATGCGGGCAATTTTGTTTCTGGCGGCGCTGTTGTGCAGCCTTTCTTCTTTCGCGGCGTCTAGCTGTGATGTAAACGTCCCGGTGCGTCACGCACTGCTCAAGGACGTCAACCTGGCCTACCAGAGCATCGGTCGCGACTCCGACCCGGCGTTGCTGTTGGTGATGGGCCTGGGTGGGCAACTGATCCACTGGCCCGACGAGGTGGTGGTGGCGCTGTGCGAGCAGGGCTTCCGGGTGATTCGCTATGACAACCGCGACGTCGGCCTGTCCAGCTGGGCCCAGGCCCCCGACAGCGTCAACCTGACCTTCGAGGTGCTGCGCTACAAGCTCGGCCTGCCGGTGTCGGCGCCCTACAGCCTGACCGACATGGCCAACGACGGCCTGGGCCTGATGGACGCGCTGCACGTGGGCCGCTTTCACCTGCTGGGCGCGAGCATGGGTGGCATGATCGCCCAGCACATGGCGGCCATGGCGCCGCAGCGGGTCGAGAGCCTGACGCTGATCATGAGCAGCTCCGGTGACCCCGGCCTGCCCATGCCCAGCCCGGCGCTGCTGCAACTGCTGGCCCGGCGTGGCGCGCCGAACCGCGAGGTGGCCATCGAGCAGCAGGCCGACCTGCTGGCGGCGCTGGGCAGCCCGGACGTGGTGGACGACCGCCAGGTGCTGCTGCACCAGGCGGCGGTGTCCTACGACCGCGCGTTCAACCCCGAGGGCGTGAAGCGGCAGATTTTGGCGATACTCGCCGAGCCCAGCCGGGTGACGCTGCTGGACAGCCTGCGGGTGCCGACCCTGGTGGTGCATGGCACGGCCGACCCGTTGCTGCCGGTGATGCACGGCGTGCACCTGGCGGCGCATATCCGTGGCAGCGAGCTGAAGCTGATTCCGGGGTTGGCGCACCGGTTCCAGGAAGCGTTCAAGGCGCCGTTGCTGGCGGCGGTGTTGCCCTACCTGGATGCACAGAAACTGCACGACGCGCCGGTGGCGGGGTTGTAGAAACCCGGGTGGGAGCTGGCTTGCCAGCGAGCTGTCCAGGCCGCCAAAAGCTCGCTGGCAAGCCAGCTCCCACACGCTTTTATCAAGCCCTACCGGGCGAACTTGCTGACTTGAATCGCCAGCTTCTTCAGCCGGTACCACAGGCTGCGCTCGGTAATGCCCATCAACTGCGCCGCTGCGGCCTGCACGCCGTTGGTCTGCTGCAGGGCGGCCAGGATCCAGGCCTTTTCCACCTCGGCCAGTTTGCCGTCCAGGTCATTGGGCACGCCGCTGGGCACGGCCTCGTCGGCCTGCCCGGCAGCGGCCTCGAACAGGTACGCGGGCAGGTCCTGCTGTTCGATCAGCGCGCCCTGGGCGACGATGGTTGCGCGTTCCACGCAGTTCTGCAGCTCGCGGATGTTGCCCGGCCACGGGTAGTTGAGCATCGACTGCATGGCCTGCGGGCTGAAGCCGGTGATGCGCTTGCCCGCCTCGGCGCCCAATAGGCCGGCGAAGTGGTGGGCCAGGCCGGGGATGTCCTCGCTGCGCTCGCGCAGGGCGGGCAGGGGGATGGGGAAAACGTTGAGGCGGTAATACAGGTCTTCGCGAAACTCCTTGCGCGCCACGGCTTCCACCAGGTTCTTGTGGGTGGCGGCGATCACGCGCACGTCCACCTTGCGCTCGCGGCTGTCGCCCACCGGCTCGATCAGCCGCTCCTGCAGCGCGCGCAGGATCTTGGCCTGCAGCGCCAGGGGCATGTCGCCCACCTCGTCGAGGAACAGCGTGCCCTTGTCGGCCTGCTGGAAACGGCCGATGCGGTCGCTGACCGCACCGGTGAACGCGCCCTTGCGGTGGCCGAACATCTCGCTTTCCAGCAGCCCCTCGGGAATGGCCGCGCAGTTCACCGCCACGAACGGCTGGTCGGCGCGGTTGCCGTGCTGGTGGATGGCGCGCGCGACCATTTCCTTGCCGGTGCCGCTCTCGCCGGTCAGCAGGATGGTGGCGCTGCTCTCGCGCACCGAATCGATGGCCTGCAACACCCGGCGGAAGGCCGGGCTTTCGCCCACCAGGTTGTCGAACTGGTGATGGTTGTCGAGCTCGGCGCGCATGCGCGCGTTGTCGCGCAGGATGTCGCGGAACTGCAGCGCCTTGTGCACGGTGATGTCCAGCTCGTCGATGTCGAACGGCTTGGCGATGTAGTCGAAGGCCCCGTCGCGCATGGACTTCACGGCGTTCTTCACCGTGGAGTAGGCAGTCATGACAATGACCGGCACCTGGGGAAAGCGCTGCTTGATCTCGGCCAGCAGCTGCGGGCCGTCCATGCCGGGCATGCGCCAGTCGCTGATGACCAGGTCGATGCTTTCCTGCTCCATCACCTCCAGCGCCAGCAGGCCGTTGCCGGCGGTGAACACCTGCACCTGGTCCTGGCTGAGCGCCGAGACCAGCAGGTCGCAGAGTTTAGGCTCATCGTCGACTACCAGGACGTTATGGCTCAAGCAGGCTCTCCTTCGCGGGCCGGGATGTACAGGTTGAACGTGGCGCCTTGGCCCGGGGTGCTGATGCACTCCACGCGACCGTCATGGTTTTCCATGATCGAGAACACTTTTGCAAGCCCAAGGCCGGTGCCCGAGGCCTTGGTGGTGACGAACGGGTTGAAGATGCGCTCCATCAGGTCGCTGGAGATGCCCTGGCCGTCGTCTTCCACGCTCAGGCGCGTGTTGGCGCCGTCGGTGCCGATGCCCAGCACCAGGTGGCCGCCGTCGGGCATGGCGTCGATGGCGTTGAGCACCAGGTTCAGGCAGGCCTGCTTGAGCTGGCGGCTGTCGGCGTACAGCGTAGCGCCGGGGGCCTGGTCTTCGATCAGCGCGTGAATGTCGTGGGTGGCAAGCTCCGGCGCGCAGAAGCCGAGTATGTCTTCCAGCAGCGCACGCGCCGACATCACCGTGCGGATTGGCGGGCTGGGCTTGGCGAAATCGAGGAACTCGGTAATCAGTTCGTTGATGCGGGTGACTTCCGAGATCACGTATTCCAGGTGGCGCATGTCCGCCTCGGGCAGGGCTGCGCGGCGGTGCAGCAGCTGGGTGGCGGTCTTGATGATGCCCAGCGGGTTGCGAATTTCGTGGGCCAGGCCCATGGCCACTTCGCCCATGGTGTGCAGGCGGTCGCGGCGGCGCATCTGCGCCTCCAGGTGCTGCAGGGCCTGCAAGCCCTTGGTCATGTGGTTGAAGGTCACGCCCAGCTCGGCCAGCTCGTCGTTGCCCAGCACTTCCACCTGCTGGCTGTAGTCGCCGGCGGTCACCGCGCGCACGCCTTCGGACAGGGCGCGCATCGGCCGGGTGAACCGCCGCGTCACCAGGGTGCCGACACCCAGGGACAGCGCCGAGCTGAGCAGGAAAATCAGCACGAACAGGTTGCTCTGGTTCACCAGCCCCAGCAGGTTGCTGTGGCGCAGCAGGCCGCTGAACACCACGCCCTGCAGGTTGCCCTTGTCATTGAGCAGGGGCCGGTACAGGCCGCTGTACTGGCTGGTGAACTGTTCGGTGGGGCTCTTGGTGTCGCGCAGCACCTGCTCGATGCGTTGTGGCAACAGGGGCGGGTGGTTTTCGAAGCGCTGGCTGGAAAACACCTCGGCGTAGCCCTGGTCGCTGGACAGGTACAGGCGCAGGTCGAGGGTGTGCACGTCGGCGACGCTGGTCAGGAAGCTGGCGTCGAGGAAGGTGGCGACCAGCAGCTGGTAGTCTTCGCCGTTCTGCTGGGTGGGGAAGGTGGAGACCACGGTGCCGATGCGTGCGCTGCCGTTGTGGATGGTCTGCAGCACGGCATCGGGCGCCAGGCTGATCTGTTCCACCACGTCGGCGGCGGCGGTGGAGAACACCACCTTGTGGTCACGGCTGCGGATCAGCGCCACCACGTCGATGCCCATGGCATCGGCGATGTCACCGATCAGTTTGTCCTGGTGCTGCGCGCGTTTCTCGGTGGGTGCCTCGGCCCGGGCGTAGCGCAGGAACAGTTGGGCGACGCGGGCGTTGTCGCGCAGGATCTCGCTGATTTCGTCCTCGACGATCTTGGTCGATTCCTGCAGCCAGACGCGCACGTTGCTGTCAAAAATCTCGGCCAGGGTGGTGGCGGCCAGTTCGGAGGCGATCATCGTCGGCACCACGCTGACCAGCCAGAACGCCAGGATCAACTTGCGTTGCAGGTTCCAGCGCGACAGTCGAAAGGCGGACGGTTTCGGGGCAGGGGGCGTCATCGATACTCGCTTATGGCCAGGTCGCAAATCCTCGTAGCAGCTGCCGCAGGCTGCGCGGGCCCTTGCGTACGCTCGAGATCTTCAGTGTACGCAAGGGCCAGCGCAGCCTGCGGCAGCGGCTACAGGGGTAGAGCATGCGGCTATCAGGATGCCTGGGCAAGGCCCGGGGCGTGAAGCTGGATGAACTCTGCGCTCAGGCTGATCACTTTCGGGTATTGCAGGTCCACGGTGATCATGTGATAGCAGTCGTCGAGCAGTACCTTGGTCACCGGGCCGCCGATGTGCGCTTCAATGTAGTCGGCGTTCCAGCGGCTGGTGATGTCGTCTTCGCTGGAATGCAGCACCAGCGCCGGCGCCTTGATGGTAGGCATGCCGCGTTTCACTTCGGCTACCAGGCGGTGCAGTTCGCGCACGCTGATGCCCGACATGGTCAGCAGCCCTGCGTTGGCGCTCTCGCCGGCTTTCATCTGCTTCTCGACGATGGCACGCAACCGCGGGTTCTTGATCCCGTAGGGTGACTTCTCGTTGAAGCGGCAGATGTGCACGCCGAACGGGATGGCCATGAAGATGTTGGTCATGCGCGCCACCCAAGGCATGTTCCAGCCGTCATAGCGCAAGGTGGTCGAATACAGCAGCAACCCTGCCACTTCACCTGGCCGCTGGGCGGCCAGGTGCATCGACAGGACCGCGCCCATCGACAGCCCACCGACGAACACCTGCTCGTGCACCTTGCGGATGCCCTCGAAGGTGCTCAGCGCGCTGGCGTACCAGTCGCGCCACGTGGTGGCCTGCAGATCGGCGTTGTCCCCGCAGTGGCCAGCCAGGGTGGGCACGTACACCGTGTACCCCGCCTTGGCCAGCCCCTGGGCAACCTTGCGCAGCTCGGTGGGGGTGCCGGTCAGCCCGTGGATCAGCAGCACGGCCACCGGGCCGTTGCCGAGCACGAAGCTGGCGTCGCCAACACCCATATCGATCTGCGCGGCACTCACTTCTGGGTGACCCGGTGCAGCAGGCGGTCGAGCAGGGCAATGGCCAGGTCGATTTCCGGGTAGCTGATTTCCAGCGACGGTGCCAGGGTGATCACGTTCTTGTAGTAACCGCCCACGTCGAGGATCAGGCCCAGGCGGCGGCCGTCGATCTCGATGTCGCCCTTCATGCCTTCCTCGACCATTTCGTCGAGTTTGGCCTTGTCCGGGGTGAAGCCGTCTTCGCCGCAGATTTCCATGCGCAGGGCCAGGCCCAGGCCGTCTACGTCGCCGACGATCTTGTAGCGCTTCTTCAGGTCTTCCAGGCCGGCCAGGAAGTACTTGCCTTTGGCCATGACCATGGCGCCGTAGTCCACTTCGCTGGTCATCTTGAACATTTCCAGGCCCACGGCGGTGCCCAGCGGGTTGGAGGCGAAGGTGGAGTGGGTCGAACCTGGCGGGAAGATGCCCGGGTTGATCAGCTCTTCACGGGCCCAGATGCCGCCCAGCGGGTTCAAGCCGTTGGTCAGTGCCTTGCCGAACACCAGCACGTCGGGTTTGACGTCGAAGTGCTCGATGGACCACAGCTTGCCGGTGCGGTAGAAGCCCATCTGGATTTCGTCGACCACCATCAGGATGCCGTGCTGGTCCAGGACCTGCTTCAGCTCGCTGTAGAAGTTCATCGGCGGGATCACGTAGCCGCCGGTGCCCTGGATCGGCTCGACGTAGAAGGCTGCGTATTCGCACTGGCCGACTTTCGGGTCCCACACACCGTTGTATTCGGTCTCGAACAGGCGGGCGAACTGCTTCACGCAGTAGCTGCCGTACTCTTCCTTGCTCATGCCCTTGGGGCCGCGGAAGTGGTACGGGAACGGGATGAACTGCGCGCGCTCGCCGAAGTGGCCGTAGCGGCGACGGTAGCGGTAGCTGGAGGTGATGGACGAGGCGCCCAGGGTACGGCCGTGGTAGCCGCCTTCGAAGGCGAACATCAGGCTCTTGCCGTTGGAGGCGTTGCGCACCACTTTCAGCGAGTCTTCGATGGACTGCGAACCGCCGACGTTGAAGTGCACGCGACCGTCCATGCCGAATTTCTTCTTGGCATCGACCGCGATCATTTCCGACAGCTCGATCTTGCCCTTGTGCAGGTACTGGCTGGCGATTTGCGGCAGGGTGTCGATCTGCTGCTTCAGGGCGTTGTTCAGGCGCGGGTTGGCGTAGCCGAAGTTGACCGCCGAGTACCACATTTGCAGGTCGAGGTAGGCCTGGTCATTGGTGTCGTAGACGTAGGAACCTTCGCAGCGGCTGAAAATGCGCGGTGGCTCGATGTAGTGAACGGTGTCACCGAACGAGCAGTAGCGCGATTCTTTGTCCAGAAGGATCTGGTCTTCTTCGCTGGTGATACGCGGGGTGTTAGACATGGTGGAAGAGTTCCTGCTGTTCTGAATTGAGGTGTGGAACGGTGTTGCGGGTGTCTTGCGGCAGGGCGGCCAGCAGGGCTGGCAGCTCGGCGAACGAATCGAAGCGGGCGTGGGCGATGCCATTGCGTTCGCAGTGGTCGGCCAGGCTGCCCTTGGCGAACACGAAGTCGGCGGTGCCGGCCACGCACATGTCGGACTTGCCGTCGCCGATCACCAGGATGCGTTTGCTGCCGGGCGTGGACTTGCATTTGCAGTTGCCGGAAGCGGCACGGCAGGCATCGCTGGCGTGGGGGAACACGATGCGCCAGCTGTCGGCGTCGACCTGGCGCAGCTGGTTGGCGATGATCGGCAGCAGCGGCGCGCCGTTGCGCGCCAGGATGCGGGCGATGGCCTGCTCCAGGCCGTCGCTGACCACCGCCAGGCTGGCGCCGCGCTCCAGCACCAGCTCGACGAAGGCGGTGAACGCCGGGTCGATGGTGACGCTGTCGAAGTATTCCAGCAGCTGGGCGGGTTGGGCTTTCACCAGGGCCAGCTGTTGGCTCAGGCATTCACGCGAGCCGATTTCACCGGCCAGCCATTGCGCTTCGATGGCTTCCCAGCGTGGATCGGCGAAGCGATCCAGGATGTTGTCGATGACATCGCTCGGGGTGATGGTCCCGTCGAAGTCACACACGATATGCCAGTGCATCATCTGCAGTTACCTATGGGTCAGCAGCGCAGTTCGCGCTTGCCCAGCGGTAGAGCAGGGAGCGTGCCAACCCGGTGGAGCCCTTGTTCTGCGGGCTCTGGCGCTGCTTGGTAAGCGCGAAGCTACAATTTTTGTAGGTTGCTACAAAGAACATGAGTGCTTGCGCCGGCAGCCTCGCGTGCGCGTTCATGCGCGTACTGAGTACACCCGTAGCCGCTGCCGCCAGGCTGCGCTGGCCATCAGTCTCGCTGCAGATCTCCTGTGAACGCGAGGGCCAGCGCAGCCTGGCGGCAGCGGCTACAGCTATCGAGAGCGCTTTTCATGTCACGCATTCTGTTGTTGCTGGCCCTGGCTGTGGCCAGCCCTGTTTGGGCCACGCCATTGACCGGCGATGCCGGCGTGGGCCTGTCCTACCAGCCCAGCGAACCTTCCGGCAGCCGCTACGAAACCAAGCCCATGCCGTACCTGGACCTGACCTGGGGCAACATCGGCATCGACTCCGATGAAGGCCTGACCTGGGCCGCGCTGAAGACCGGCAACGGCTGGAGCGCCGGGCCCCTGGCCAACCTGGTGGAAGGGCGCGACGGCAACGACCGCCTGCGTGGCCTGCGGGACGTGCCGGACATGGTCGAGCTGGGCGGCTTCGTGCAGTACAGCCCTGTGGACTTCTGGCGCGTATACGCCCAGGCCGGCCGGGCCGAAGGGGGTGGCCATGGCCAGGGCGGCCTGCTGGGGCGGCTGGGCACCGAGCTGGATTACCCGCTGGGCGGCGGGGTGTTCGGCGCCACCGAACTGGTGGCGCATTTCGCCGACCAGCGCATGAACCAGACCTTCTTCGGCGTTGATGCCAGCGAGGCCCAGGCCAGCGGCATCGGCGCCTACCGCGCCAGCGGCGGGCTGCAGAACTGGACCCTGAGCCAGGGCGCGCAATTCCCGTTGGCGCCCCATTGGTCGTTGCTGGCCAACGTGGAGTGGGTGCACCTGAGTGGCTCGGCAGCGGACAGCAGCATCGTCAGCCAGCGCGGGCGGGTGAACCAGGGCGAAGTGCAGACGGCGGTGGCCTACAAGTTCTGAGGTGCCTGGGGGCGAAGCTGTTTTTGTGGGAGCTGGCTTGCCAGCGAGCTGTTGAGGCCCTAAAAGCTCGCTGGCAAGCCAGCTCCCACAATGCAGGTTGATGGTGCAGCTTATGACAGCCCGTACTTCTTCACCTTGTCGAACAAGGTGGTCTTGGCCATGCCCAGGTCCTGGCTGGCCTGGCTGAGGTTGCCGTTGTTGCGCGCCAGGGCGTCGCTCAGCAGGTTGCGCTCGAAGGCCTCCACGGCCTCGGCGAAGCCCACCCCCGGCACGGCCTGGGCGCCGCTTTTCTTGAACGCCGGCAGGCCCAGCGCGTAGCGCTCGGCGACGTTGCGCAGCTCCCGCACATTGCCGGGCCAGTCGTGGCTCATCAGGCGCGACAGGGTCTGGCTGTCCAGTTCGGGCACCTCGCGGTCGAAGCGCAGGGCCGACTGTTCGAGGAAGTGCTCGAACAGCTGCAGGATGTCCTCGCGGCGCTCGCGCAGCGGCGGCAGCTCCAGGGTCACCACGTTGAGCCGGTAGTAGAGGTCGCTGCGGAAACCGTTGCTGCGGCTCAGTTCGTCGAGGTCGGCCTTGGTGGCGGCGATCACCCGGCAATCCACCTCGATGCTCTGATTCGACCCCAGGCGCTCCAGGGTGCGCTCCTGCAACACCCGCAACAGCTTGATCTGCAGGTTCAGCGGCATGCTTTCCACCTCATCGAGGAACAGCGTGCCGCCGTTGGCGTGCTCGATCTTGCCGATGCGGCGCTTGCCGGCGCCGGTGAAGGCGTTGGCTTCGTGGCCGAAGATCTCGCTTTCGAACAGATTCTCCGGCAGGCCGCCACAGTTCAGTGCCACGAAGGGCTGCGGCTGGCGGCGGCTGAAGTCGTGCAGGCAGCGCGCTACCAGTTCCTTGCCGGTGCCGGTCTCGCCTTCGATCAGCACGTTGGCCGACGTATCGGCGACGTTGGCGATCAGCTCGCGCAGGTTCTCCATGGCCGGCGAGCGGCCGATGATGCGCCCCTCGAGGCTGCTGCGCCCGGCCAGCTGGCGGCGCAGCGAGCTGACCTCGCGGGCCAGGCCGCGCTGTTCCAGGGCGCGGCGTACCACGTCCACCAGGCGCTCGGGGGAGAAGGGCTTTTCCATGAAGTCGTAGGCGCCGCTGCGCATGGCGCCCACCGCCATGCTGATGTCGCCGTGGCCAGTGATCAGCACCACCGGCAGGCTCGGGTCGCGGGCCTTGAGGCGGTTCAGCAGCTCCAGGCCGTCGATGCCCGGCAGGCGAATGTCACTGACGACAATGCCGGCGAAGTCGTCGCCGATCAACGCCAGCGCTTCCTCGGCGCTGCCCACGCCCTGGCACGGGATGTCTTCCAGGCTCAGGGCCTGTTGGCACCCGAGCAGCACATGGGGATCGTCCTCGACGATCAGAACGGTAAGCGAGGTGTTCATGACGGCTCGACTGGTGAAGTGGGCGGTTGGGCATTGAGTGCAGGCAAGGTCAGCACGAAGGCGGTGCCGCCGTCGTCGGGGTGCTCGGCGCCCAGGCTGCCACCGGCGGCGGCCGCCAGGCTGGCGGAAAGCGTCAGGCCCAGGCCCAGGCCTTGCTCGCCCGGTTTGGTGGTAAAGAACGGTTCGAACAGGTGCTGGCGCGTCTGCGCGGGCACGCCATGGCCGTTGTCGCGCACGCGCAGGCGGTAGCGGCCATCGTCCAGGGTTTCGCCGTGCAGCCACAGCGCCGGCTGGGCGATGCCCTGCAAGGCGTCCAGGGCGTTGCCGGCCAGGTTGCCGAGGATCTGCTCCAGGCGCGTCTGGCCCATGGGCAATTGTACCTCGCTGAACTGCCGGTGTACCTGCACGCCCTGGTCGCTGAGGCGCGCGGCCAGCACCTGCAGGGTGGCGTCCACGGCCTGGGTCAGCGAGGCGCGGCCACGGTCTTCGCCGCGGCGGGCGAACGAGCGCAGGCTGGCGGTGATGCGGCCCATGCGGTCGATCAGTTGGTTCATGGTGGCAAGGTTGGTGCTGGCCGTGTCCAGGGCGCCGCGCTCGAGGAAGCGCACGGTGTTGCCGGACAGCGTACGCAGCGCCGCCAGCGGCTGGTTCAGCTCGTGGGCGATGCTGGTGGACATCTGCCCGATGGCCGCCAGTTTGCCGGCCTGCACCAGTTCGTCCTGGGCGTGGCGCAGGGTTTCCTCGGCCTGGCGGCGTTCGCGAATCTGGCTTTTCAGCCGTTCGTTGCTGGCGCGCAGGTTCTCGGTGCGCGCGGCGATGCGCCGCTCAAGCTGGCTGTTCGCCTCTTCCAGCGCCTCGCGCGCCGCCAGGCGGGTGGCGATGACCTTGCGCCGTTCGTTCCAGGCAATCAGCAGGAACGCCAGGAAGGCAAACGCCACCGCTACCAGCACGCCCTGGACCATGGCCTCGCGGCGCAGGTCCTGCAGGGGGGTGAGCAGGGTAAAGTGCCAGGGCGTGTCTTTCAGCTCGCGGGTCTGCGCCAGGTAGCTGACCTGGCGGGGGCTGCCGGTGCGGGTGGCGGGGCCGGGGAAGCTCAGGCGCTCCACGCCTTCGGCCAGGGTCTCGCGCTCCAGGGGTTGCAGTTCGGTGAGCGAGAACCAGTAGTACTGCAGGCTGCGGGCCAGGCGCTCCTTGATGTCCGGGGTCAGTGGGCGGACCGATTTCAGCCGCCGCGCCGGGTCGCTGGAGAGAATGATGATGCCGTTCTCGTCGCTGACGAAGGCCTCCAGCTGCGCCTTCTGCCAGCGCTCCTCGAGGCTTTCCATGCGCACCTTGACCACCGCCACGCCGACGATCTTGCCGTGCTCTTCGAGGCCATGGGCCAGGTAGTAGCCGGGCTCGCCGGTGGTCGTGCCGATGCCGTAGAAGCGCCCGTCCTGGCCGCGCACGGCGTCCTGGAAGTAGGCGCGGAAGGACAGGTCCTCGCCCAGGTAGCTGTTGGCATCGCGCCAGTTGCTGGTGGCCTGCACCCGGCCGGTGGTGTCCAGCACGTAGATGGCGCTGCTGTGGCTGCGGCGGTTGAGGCCTTCCAGGTAGTCGTTGACCGCCTGGCGGTGGCCTTCGCCGTCGGGGTCGCCCAGCAGCGTCGAGACGCTGCCTTCCAGCTCCAGCAGGCTGGGCAGGAAGGTGTATTTGTTGATCTCGCTTTCCACCGCCCGGCCGTTCAGTTCCAGCTGGCGCTCGCCGCTCTCGCCCAGGGTGCGGATGCCGTTGTACAGGCTGGCACGATAGCCGGCATAGCCCAGGCCCACGGTCAGCAGCAGGATCAGGGGGGGCAGGAACAGGTGGCGAATCAGACGGGGTTTCACGGCTAGGGCAGGCGAGGTCGCACGGGAGTGATCAGGGTCGCATTTCATCACAGTGCCTTGGGGCCTGCCAGCGCCGGGTGCCGGTGAGGGCACCCGGGCAGGGCTTTTAGTGTTGCAGGATCTTGGCGAGGAATTGCTGCGCACGTTCCGAACGCGCGCTCACGTCACCGAAGAACTCTTCCTTGGGGCAGTCTTCGACGATCTGGCCCTTGTCCATGAAGATCACCCGGTTGGCCACCTTGCGCGCAAAGCCCATCTCGTGGGTCACGCACATCATGGTCATGCCTTCGTGGGCCAGCTGCACCATCACGTCCAGCACTTCGTTGACCATTTCCGGGTCCAGCGCCGAGGTGGGTTCGTCGAACAGCATGACGATCGGGTCCATGGCCAGCGCCCGGGCGATGGCCACGCGCTGCTGCTGGCCGCCGGACAGCTGGCCGGGGTGCTTGTGCGCATGGGCCGACAGGCCGACGCGCTCCAGCAGCTTCAGGCCCTTGGCCGTGGCCTCTTCCTTGCTGCGGCCCAGCACCTTGATCTGCGCGATGGTCAGGTTCTCGGTGATGGTCAGGTGCGGGAACAGCTCGAAATGCTGGAACACCATGCCCACCCGCGAGCGCAGCTTGGGCAGGTTGGTCTTGGGGTCGGCGATGGAGGTGCCGTCGACGTTGATGTCACCCTTCTGGAAGGGCTCCAGGGCGTTGACGCACTTGATCAGCGTGGACTTGCCCGAGCCCGAGGGCCCGCACACCACCACCACTTCACCTTTCTTGACTTCGGTGCTGCAGTCGGTCAGCACCTGGAAGTCCCCGTACCACTTGTTGACGTTCTTGATGGAAATCATACGGCTAACCTTTTATGCAGACGCTTGACCAGCAGCGAGGCGGAGAAGCTGATGACGAAGTAGACGAGCCCGGCGAAGATCAGGAACTCGTTGGACTGGCCGATGATGTCGCCATTGGCCCGTGCCGCGTTGAGGAAGTCCACCAGGCCCACGGTGTACACCAGCGAGGTGTCCTGGAACAGGATGATGCTCTGCTGCAGCAGCAGCGGGGTCATCTTGCGGAACGCCTGGGGCAGGATGATCAGGCGCATGGTCTGGCCGTAGGTCATGCCCATGGCCTGGGCGGCGCCCATCTGGCCCTTGGGAATGGACTGCACGCCGGCACGCACGATCTCGCAGAAGTACGCCGCCTCGAACATCATGAAGGCCACGACACAGGAGGTGAACGCGCCCACGGGCGTGTCCTGGCCGGTGATCCAGCGCAGCACGTAGGGCACCGCCAGGTAGAACCAGGTGATCACCAGCAGCAGCGGGATGGAGCGGAAGTAGTTGACGTAGGCGCCCGCCACCCGCGACAGCAGCTTGCTCGACGACAGGCGCATCAGCGCCAGCAGGGTGCCCAGCACGATGCCGCCGACGATACCCATGACCATCAGTTGCAGGGTCATGAGCATGCCGTTCCACAGGCCGGGCAGGGCGGGAATGATGCCACTGAAGTCCATTTACTTGCCCCCCACGGAGATCAGGCCGGGTACCGCGACTTTCTTCTCGATCAGGCGCATCAGCAGCATCAGGCTCATGTTCAGGGTGAAGTAGATCAGCGTCGCCAGGGTGAAGGCCTCGAACAGGTTGGCGGAGAACTCGGCGGTCTGCTTGGTCTGTGCCAGCAGCTCCATCAGGCCGATCAGCGAGGCCACCGAGGAGTTCTTGAACACGTTGAGGAATTCCGAGGTGAGCGGCGGAATGATGATGCGGTAGGCCTGGGGCAGCAGCACGTTCCAGTAGATCTGCGGCAGCTTGAAGCCCATGGCCCGGGCGGCCGATTCCTGGCCCTTTGGCAGCGCCTGTATACCGGTGCGCACCTGCTCGCAGACGCGTGCGGCGGTGAACAGGCCCAGGCACACCACCACGCTGAGGAAGGCGGCGGTGGTGGGGTTGAGGTCTTGCTTGAACCAGTCCTGGAAGCCCTGGGGCATCAGGTCGGGAATCACGAAATACCAGATGAACAGCTGCACCAGCAGCGGCACGTTGCGGAAGATTTCCACGTAAGTGGTGGCGATGGCCGATACCCAGCGGTTGGGCACGGTGCGCATCACGCCGAGCACGGAGCCCAGCAGCAAGGCAATGATCCAGGCGGCGACGGCGATACCGATGGTCCAGCCCAGGCCGGCAATGTACCAGTCCAGGTAGATCTCGTTGCCAATGCCGGTGGACTTGAAGAACACGCCCCAGTCCCAGTTGTAATTCATCAGGGTCTCCCCTTGAGTTGCGATTCACGGGCACCTGCAGTCATCCACCGGCGCAAGGGCGCCAGTGGATGATTGAAGGTTAGACGGTGCGGGCGGATCAGTCCTTGGCAGGCTGGTCGGTCGGGTTGGCGATCAGGTTCTTCAGTTCGTCGCTTTCCGGGAACATAAGGTTCAGGCCCTTCGGCGGGATCGGCTGGGTGAACCACTTGTTGTAGATGGTGTTGATCTCGCCGGACTTGAACACGGCGACGATGGCGTCATCCACGGCCTTCTTGAACGCCGGGTCACCCTTGCGCACCATGCAGCCATAGATCTCGTGGGACTGCGCGGTGCCGGTCACGGCCCAGTCGTCGGGCTTCTTGGCCTTGGCCATTTCGCCGGCCAGCAGGGCGTCGTCCATCATGAAAGCGACGGCGCGGCCCGATTCCAGCATCTGGAAGGATTCGCCGTGGTCCTTGGCCGAGATCACGTTCATGCCCATCTGCTTGTCGGCGTTCATGGCCTTGAGCAGGCGCTCGGAGGTGGTGCCGGCGGTGGTCACCACGTTCTTGCCCTTCAGGTCCGGGAAGTCCTTGTAGGGCGAGTCTTTCTTGGCCAACAGGCGCGTGCCGATCTCGAAGATGCCCACCGAGAAGTCCACTTGCTGCTGGCGTTCGGCGTTGTTGGTGGTGGAGCCGCACTCGATGTCGACGGTGCCGTTCTGCACCAGCGGGATGCGGGTCTGGGAGGTGACCAGGTTGTACTTGACGTTCAGGTTGGGCATGTCGAGGTCTTTCTTGATGGCCTCGACGATTTTCAGCTGGATGTCATGGGAGTAGCCGACCGGTTTGCCCGATGCATCGGCGATGTAGGAGAACGGGATGGAGGCGTCACGATGGCCCAGGGTGATCGTGCCCGAATCCTTGATCTTCTTGAGGGTGCCGGTCAGCTCTTCGCCCATGGCAGGGCTGCTGATCAGTGCTGCAGCGATGGCTGCACCCAACAGGGTGTGAATGATGCGCATCTATGTCTCCTCGACCTTTGTTTTTTTTATGGAGCCGTCTGGTGGCTCATTCGTTCAGCAGTCTGTGCCGCTGATTCCGATGGAGAGTGTAGAGCATGAGTCGTGCCAAAACCGGGACGATGGTCCAAGGCCTTGATTGGCAAGGGGATTAAACTTTGGTGAAGGGTATGTGGCGAGGCTGATCGGTCGGCTGGCCGAATGATGGCACGTTGAGCATTCGGAAAGCCGACCGGGTTTGGACGCGGCCTGCGGCCGCTGCTACGGGGGTACGGCGTCCTCACGCGGCCTGGGTGTGGGCCGGCTTGGCGAGGTAATCCACCAGCTTCTGCTGCTCGGCCGCCGTGGTGAACAGGCCCAGCTTGGTACGGCGCCACAGGATGTCGGCGGCGTCCACGGCCCATTCCTGCTGGCGCAGGTAGTCCACTTCGCGGCTGTACAGGTTGGCGCCGATCAGGTCGCCCAAATCTGCCAGGCCTTGCACGCCGTCCAGCAGCTGCCAGCTGCGGCTGCCGTAGGTGATGGCCCAGCGCCGGGCGAGGTCCTTGGGCAACCAGCCGTGCCTGGCCACCAGCGCCTCGGCCAGCGCCTGCGGGGTGGTCATCTGCTCGCCACCGGGCAAGGTAGCGGTGCCGGTCCAGCTGCCTTTCATCTGCTTGAAGAACGGCGCCAGCTGCGCCATGGCCGACTCGGCCAGCTTGCGGTAGGTGGTCAGCTTGCCGCCGAACACCGACAGCAGCGGTGCGTCATCGGCGCCGCCGGACAACGACAGGGTGTAGTCGCGGGTCACCGCCGACGGGTTGTCGGACTCGTCGTTGCACAGCGGGCGCACGCCCGAATAGGTGTGCAGGATGTCGTCGCGCTGCACCTGCTTCTTGAAGTGCGCGTTGACCACCTTCAACAGGTAGTCGGTCTCGGCTTCGGTGATGGTGACTTTCGCAGGGTCCCCGGTGTATTCGCGGTCGGTGGTGCCGATGATGGTGAAGCGTTCCATGTACGGAATGGTGAAGACGATGCGCTGGTCTTCGTTCTGCAGGATGTGCGCCTGCTCGCCTTCGTACAGCTTGGGCACGATCAGGTGGCTGCCCTGGATCAGGCGGATGCCGTAGGGCGAATCCAGCTTCAGGTCATCACGGATGAACTTCGCCACCCATGGGCCTGCAGCGTTGACCAGCGCCTTGGCGTGAATGGAGAACAGGCTGCCGTCGGCGCGCTCCAGGTGCACATGCCACAGGCCCTTGATGCGCCGGGCGTTCAGGCAGCGGGTGCGGGTGTGCAGGTGGGCGCCGTGTTCGCGGGCGGCCATGGCGTTGAGCACCACCAGGCGGGCGTCGTCCACCCAGCAGTCGGAGTATTCGAAACCGCGGGTGATCTCGCTCTTCAACACGCTGTTCGCACCGAACTTCAGGCTGCGCGAGCCGGCCAGTTTTTCGCGCTTGCCCAGGTGGTCGTACAGGAACAGGCCGGCGCGAATCATCCACGCCGGGCGCAGGTGCGGGCGGTGCGGCAGCACAAAGCGCATGGGCTTGACGATGTGCGGGGCCTTGGCCAACAGCACTTCGCGCTCGGCCAGGGCTTCGCGCACCAGGCGGAATTCGTAGTGTTCCAGGTAGCGCAGGCCGCCGTGGATCAGCTTGCTGCTGGCCGACGAGGTGTGGCTGGCCAGGTCGTCCTTTTCGCAAAGGAACACCGACAGCCCGCGACCTGCCGCGTCCGCTGCGATGCCGACGCCATTGATACCGCCGCCAATCACGGCAACATCATAGACTTCGGCGAGGGGCGGGGTGGGCAAGGTGGTGTGGGGCATGGCGGCCTCCTGCGGTTATTCGAAATTGAAATCGAACATTAATGTTCATTTTCGAAAATAGTAGCGCAACAGGAAGGCACAGGCCAGTCGAATTCGATTGAAAAAACTGATCGAATGGCCTCGAAATGAAAATTACCGAACATGAACGCACCCGTACTTGCGTTCGAGCTTCTGTGGGAGCTGGCTTGCCAGCGAGCTTTTGGGCCCTAACAGCTCGCTGGCAAGCCAGCTCCCACAGGGGGTTAGACGACTTCCAGGCGGATTTTGTGCTGATTGAGCAGTTGCAGCAGCGCCGGCACCGGCGCCTTGTCGGTCACCAGGCAGTCGATCAGGCTGATGGAGCCCAGGCGCACCATGGCGTTGCGCCCGAACTTGCTGGAGTCGGCGGCCAGTATCACCTGGCGGGCGTTGGCGATGATGGCCTGGGACACGCGCACTTCCTGGTAGTCGAAGTCCAGCAGGCTGCCGTCTTCGTCGATGCCGCTGATGCCCACCAGGGCGAAGTCGACCTTGAACTGGTTGATGAAGTCGACGCTGGCCTGGCCCACCACGCCGCCGTCACGGCGCACGTTGCCACCGGCCAGTTGCACCTCGAAGTCATCCTTGGCGCTGAGGATCGACGCCACGTGCAGGTTGTTGGTGATGATCTTCAGGTGGTTGTGGTTGAGCAGGGCGCGGGCGATGGATTCGGTGGTGGTGCCGATGTTGATGAACAGCGAGGCGTGGTCGGGGATCTGTGCGGCGATGGCTTCGGCGATGCGTTGCTTTTCGTCGCGCATCTGGTCGGCACGCATGGCGTACGCGGTGTTTTCGATGCTGGAATCGTAGGCGGCGCCACCGTGGTAACGGCGCAGCAGGTTGAGTTCGGCCAGTTGGTTGATGTCGCGGCGGATGGTCTGCGGGGTGACGATGAACAGCTGGGCCATCTCTTCGATGCTGACGTAGCCGCGTTCACGCACCAGTTCGAGGATTTGTTGTTGGCGTGGAGGCAGATTCATTGGGCTTCCTTTGGCTGCCGGGGCAAATTCGCCCATCATGCCGCAGGAAGGAGGCGGGTGCTAGCACCACTCCCCGTAGCAGCTGCCGAAGGCTGCGTCCGGGGCCTCGACCGAGGTGTCCGGGACGCCGCCTGCGGCAGCTGCTACAACGGGGTGTCACGCTTCTTCGTGGGGTTCCCAGTCGCGGGTGCGGTCCACGGCCTTGCGCCAGCCGGCGTACAGCTTCTCCTTGGCGGCCTCATCCAGCTGTGGTTCGAACTCGCGCTCGATCACCGCCTTGCCGCGCAGTTCTTCCAGGCTGCCCCAGAAGCCCACGGCCAGGCCAGCCAGGTAGGCGGCGCCCAGGGCGGTGGTTTCGCGCATTTGCGGGCGTTCCACCTGGGTGCCGAGGATGTCGGCCTGGAACTGCATGAGGAAGTTGTTGGCCACCGCGCCGCCGTCCACGCGCAGGGCCTTCAGGCGTTCGCCGGCGTCCTGCTGCATGGCGTCGAGCACGTCGCGGGTCTGGTAGGCGATGGATTCCAGCGCCGCACGAATGATGTGGTCGACCTTGACGCCACGGGTCAGGCCGAACAGCGCGCCGCGGGCATAGGGGTCCCAGTACGGAGCGCCCAGGCCGGTGAAGGCCGGCACCAGGTACACGCCGTTGCTGTCCTTGACCTTGCTGGCGAAGTACTCGGTGTCGTAGGCGTCGTTGACCAGTTTCAGTTCGTCGCGCAGCCACTGCACCGTGGAGCCACCGTTGAACACCGCACCTTCCAGGGCGTAGGCCACTTCGCCGCGCGGGCCGCAGGCGATGGTGGTGAGCATGCCGTGCTTGGACTTCACGGCCTTGTCGCCGGTATTCATCAGCAGGAAGCAGCCAGTGCCGTAGGTGTTCTTGGCCTGGCCGGGCTCCACGCACATCTGGCCGAACAGAGCGGCCTGCTGGTCGCCGGCGATACCGGCGATGGCGATGCCGCTCTTGGTGCGGCCGTAGACCTCGGACGAGCCTTTTACTTCCGGGAGCATTTCGCGCGGAATGTTCAGCACGTCCAGCATCTTGTCATCCCATTGCAGGGTATGGATGTTGAACAACATGGTGCGCGAGGCGTTGGTGTAGTCGGTGACGTGCACCTTGCCGCCGGAGAATTTCCAGATCAGCCAGGTATCGACGGTGCCGAACAGCAGGTCGCCTTGCTGCGCGCGCTCGCGGGCGCCTTCGACGTTGTCCAGGATCCACTTCAGCTTGGTGCCCGAGAAGTACGGGTCGGTGACAAGGCCCGTGGTCTCGCGGATGTACTCGGCGTGGCCGTCACGCTTGAGCTGTTCGCAGATCTCGGTGCTGCGGCGGCACTGCCAGACGATGGCGTTGTACACCGGCTGGCCGGTGTGCTTGTCCCACACCACGGTGGTTTCGCGCTGGTTGGTGATGCCGATGGCGGCTACCTGGTCGTGATGCAGGCCGGCCTTGGCCAGGGCCTGGACCATGACCGCGCTCTGGGTGGCGAAGATGTCCATGGGGTCGTGCTCGACCCAGCCCGGCTGCGGGTAGTGCTGAGGGAATTCGCTCTGGCTGGAGCAGACAACGTTTGCGTCGCGGTCAAAAATGATCGCGCGCGAACTGGTGGTGCCCTGGTCCAGGGCGATGATGTAGTTCTTGTTCTGAAGGTCTGTCATGGCAATGGCCTTTCAAGAAAAGTAAAAGTCGGGAATACGGCTCAAGGTACTCGGGGGCGCTGGTCTAGGACGCCTGTACCTTGCTCCCGGTGTTGTCGGTGGCGGCTTCGCCAGCAGGTGCGGCGGCGGGCAGATGGCGGGCCAGCAGGCCGCGGTAAATGGCCGCGCCGAGGCAGGCACCCAGGATCGGGGCGAAGATCGGCACCAGGAAATACGGGATGTCACGCCCGCCGGTAAAGGCTATTTCGCCCCAACCTGCGAAGAATGTCATCAGCTTGGGCCCGAAATCGCGCGCCGGGTTCATCGCGAAACCGGTCAGCGGGCCCATAGAGCTGCCGATCACGGCAATCAGCAGGCCGATCAGCAGCGGCGCCAGCGGGCCACGGGGCAGGCCGTTCTGGTCGTCGCCCAGGGCCATGATCACGCCCATGAGAATGGCGGTGATCACCATTTCCACCAGGAACGCCTGGGCAGTGGACAGCGACGGGTGCGGGTAGGTGGAGAACACCGACGCCAGTTCCAGGCTTTCCTGGCTGCCGCGGATCATGTGGTGGGCTTGTTCGTAATCGAAGAACAGGTTGCTGTACAGCGTGTACACCAGCGCTGCGCCACAGAACGCGCCGGCCACCTGGGCCAGGATGTAGAAGGGCAGCTTGCGTTTTTCAAAGCCGGCGAACACGCACAGGGCGATGCTCACCGCGGGGCTCAGGTGCGCGCCGGATACCCCGGCGGTCAGGTAGATCGCCATGCTGACGCCCACCCCCCAGATGATGCTGATTTCCCACAGCCCGAAGCTGGCGCCCGCCACCTTGAGCGCCGCTACACAGCCGGTGCCGAAGAAGATCAGGAGGGCGGTTCCGAGAAACTCGGCCATGCACTGGCCGGACAACGCAGGTTGTTGCTGAGCAGTCGTCATCATTGACACCTTTTTTGTTGTTGTGCGGCGCCGTTCGGGCGCTCGAGTCATGCACCCGCCGGTAAAACCCCATACCGGCGGATGTGTTGCGTGCGCAAACTGGTCTAGGGTTTGCGATATTCAGAAACGAAAAAATATAGACAAGAAACGATTATGTCAAAGGTCGAAAATGAACCATGATTCAGAAACTGACTGGCGGGGGTTGGGTGGTGCTGGTGGGGAGTCATTTGCCGGTATATCGCACCCTGGCGTAGCCGCTGCCGCCAGGCTGTGGATTGTGTTGGGGCTGACGGGTGCTTGTCTTGATGTGTATGGCGTTCTTCAGACCGAGCGCCGCCCGCGCGGCGCATCGCGGCCAAGGCCGGCTCCTACATTTGTTGCAACGTACCATGGCCTGTAATATCGAGTTGCCACCCTTGAATGCATGGAGTGAACATGACCCCGGCGTTGGATTTGTTGAAAAAGGCCCGTGCCGAACACCGCGTGCACAGTTACGAACACGACCCCAAGGCGGCCTCCTACGGCCTGGAAGCGGCGGAGAAGCTGGGGCTCAACCCGGCCCAGGTGTTCAAGACGCTGCTGGCCAGCAGCGAGAAGGGCGAGTTGCTGGTGGCCGTGGTGCCGGTGGCTGGCACCCTCGACCTCAAGGGCCTGGCCCACGCCGCCGGGGTGAAGAAGTGCGAGATGGCCGATCCGGCCGCCGCCCAGCGCTCCACCGGCTACCTGCTGGGGGGTATCAGCCCGTTGGGGCAGAAGAAGCGCCTGCGGACCTTCATCGACCAGTCGGCGCAGCCGTTGGCAACGATGTTCGTCAGCGCCGGGCGCCGAGGGCTGGAAGTGGAACTGGCGCCGGCCCTGCTGGCGGAACACACCCGCGGGGTGTTCGCCGACATCGGCCGGGCCTGAGTCAAGCGGCGGCGAACATCACCAGGTGTTCGCTGCGCAGGCGAATGCCGATGTGCTGGCCAGGCTCGCAGGCCAGGTGGCTGGGCAACAACGCCTCCACCTGGCTGCCGCTGCCCAGCTGCAGCTGGTACAGCGTGGCCGCGCCCTGGAAGCGCTTGCCGGTGACGCGTGCCTGCACCGGACTGTCCGGGGCGTGCACGATGTTGTCCGGGCGCAGCAGCACGTCCACGGCACTGCCGCGCGGCCAGGCGCTGGCGCTGTCGCCGTGCAGCTCGCCCAGTTCGGTGTGCACCGACTGCGCGTCGTTCACGGTGCCGCGCAGGAAGTAACCCTGGCCGATGAAGCTGGCGACGAAGGCCGTCTGCGGGCGGTGGTAAAGGTTGTAAGGCGTGTCCCACTGCTGCAGCCGCCCCTGCTGGAAGACGCCGACCTGATCGCTCACCGAAAACGCCTCTTCCTGGTCATGGGTGACCAGGATCGCGCTGGTGCCGCGGCTTTTCAGGATGTCGCGCACTTCCTGGCTCAGGCGTCGGCGCAGCTCCACGTCGAGGTTGGAAAACGGCTCGTCCAGCAGCAGCAGCTGCGGTTGCGGCGCCAGCGCGCGGGCCAGGGCCACGCGCTGTTGCTGGCCACCGGACAGCTCGTGAGGGTAACGCGCGCCCAGGCCGGTGAGGTTCACCAGCTCGAGCATCTCGTCGACCACTCGGGTCTGGTGCGGGTGCTGGCGGATGCCGAACGCCACGTTCTGCGCCACGGTCAGGTGGGGGAACAGCGCGTAGTCCTGGAACACCATGCCGAGGCGGCGCTTTTCCGGGGCCAGGGTGAAGCCTGGCCGGGAGATGGCCTCGCCGGCCAGGCGAATCTCGCCCTGGTGCACCGGCTCGAAGCCGGCGATGGCACGCAGGGTGGTGGTCTTGCCGCACCCCGAAGCGCCCAGCAGGCAACCGATGTCACCGGCCTGCAGCTGCAGGCTGAGGTCGGCGACCACCGCCTGGCCCTGGTAACCGCAGGCCAGGTGGTGCAGCGCCAGCAGCGGCTGGCTCATGCCGGGCGGTAGGCCGGGGCCACCAGGAACTCCAGCAGCGCCTTCTGTGCGTGCAGGCGGTTCTCGGCCTGGTCCCACGCCACGGCACGCGGGTCGTCGAGCACGTCCATGCTGATCTCCTCGCCACGGTGGGCGGGCAGGCAGTGCATGAACAGCACGTCGTCGGCGGCCAGGTCCAGCAGCGCGCGGCTGACCTGGTAGGGCGCGAACAGCTTCAGGCGGCGCGCGGTTTCCTCTTCCTGGCCCATGGAGGTCCAGACGTCGGTGCTCACCAGGTGGGCGCCGGCCACGGCCGCCTTGGGGTCGCGCATCACTTGCACGCGGTCGCCGGCCTGGGCCAGGAACTGCGGGTTGGGCTCGAAGCCTTCGGGGCAGGCCACGCGCAGCTGGAAGTCGAACTGGATGGCCGCTTCTATATAGCTGTTGCACATGTTGTTGCCGTCGCCGATCCAGGCCACGGTCTTGCCCTGGATGCTGCCGCGGTGTTCCAGGAAGGTTTGCATGTCGGCCAGCAGCTGGCAGGGGTGCAGGTCGTCGGACAGGCCGTTGATCACTGGCACGCGCGAGTTGGCGGCGAATTCGGTCAGGGTGCTGTGGGCGTAGGTGCGGATCATCACCGCGTCGAGCATGCTCGACATGACGATGGCGCAGTCGCCGATCGGCTCGCCACGGCCCAGTTGGGTGTCGCGCGGGGACAGGAAGATGGCCTGGCCGCCGAGCTGGATCATGCCGGCCTCGAACGACAGGCGGGTACGGGTCGAGGATTTCTCGAAAATCATGCCCAGTACCCGGTTCTTCAGCGGCTCGAACAGCACGCCGCGGTTACGCAGGTCCTTGAGCTCGATGCCTCGACGGATGACGCTGAGAAGCTCTTCGGGCGTGCAATCCATCAGGGAGAGAAAGTGCCTTGCGCTCATCATTGACTACCTTTTTGCAACGTACCGCAGCACTCGTGACCAGCTTTTGAAAAAAACGAGAGAGGCCTGCGGCGAAAGCCGCACGCGGCGACGAAATTAGGGAAGACGCGATCTTATAATTAAATGTCGCGTCTCGCCAATATGTGTTTCATATTCCGATCACGGACAGTGTTTCAGGGCATGTCTCAAAAGCCGTGTGCGCAAGCGTCCGGCCCTGCTTTTTACACCCCCGTCGGTTCCCTTGGCAATCGTGCCCGGAATTGTCTAGCGTTAACCCTGTCTCAGGTATCAACCTGCGGCTGGCCGTCGCAGTGCGCATTTCGTACACTGCCAGCCATGGGTACACGACTGTATCCTGCACGATACGCGGAGAGGGTGAATGGATTCCAGAGAACAACAACTGCTCGAGCTGCTGGGCCTGACGGCGCGCACGCTCACGCACCTGACGGCCTCGATGACGTCCATGTCGTTCGAGTTGCTGCGCAGCGATGACGAGGTCACCGCCAGCGCCGCCAGGCGCATGATCGACCGCATGGCCACCATCAGCGGCGGGCTGGACGAGCATTGGAAGCTGATCGGCGAACTGACCGGCGTGCCCATCGGCCAGGAAGAGGTCGAGACGGTGGTGGAGATCCAGCTGCAGGCACCGCCCCCCGGCCTGCCGGCCAACTGAGCATCATCGGCTGGCCTGATGCCGGCCGATTCAGCCCGCCAAGCGTGCTGGTGCACCGGGTACTATCGTTCCATAGTCGGCTACCGCTGCCTGGACGAGACTGGCCATGACCAAGACCCTGCACCACCGCGCCTGCCACCTGTGCGAGGCCATCTGCGGCCTGAACATCGAGACCCAGGCCGACGCCGCCGGGCACCTGACCATCACCTCGATCAAGGGCGACCCCCAGGACACCTTCAGCCGCGGCCACATCTGCCCCAAGGCCGTGGCCCTGCAGGACATCCAGAACGACCCCGACCGCCTGCGCCAGCCCATGCTGCGCACGGGCAGCGAATGGCAGCCGATCAGCTGGCAGGAAGCCTTCGACACGGTGGCCACGCGCCTGTGGGACCTGCAGCAGCGCCATGGCCAGGACGCCGTGGCGATCTACCAGGGCAACCCCAGCGTGCACAACTACGGGCTGATGACCCACGGTAATTACTTCCTGGGCCTGCTGAAGACCCGCAACCGCTATTCGGCCACCTCGGTGGACCAGTTGCCCCATCACCTGTCCAGCTTCCTGATGTACGGCCACGGGCTGTTGCTGCCCATCCCGGATATCGATCACACCGACTTCATGCTGATTCTGGGCGGTAACCCGCTGGCGTCCAACGGCAGCATCATGACCGTGCCGGACGTGGAGAAGCGCCTCAAGGCCATCCAGGCCCGTGGCGGCAAGGTGGTGGTGATCGACCCCCGGCGCAGCGAGACCGCGGCCATGGCCAGCCAGCACCTGTTCATTCGCCCCGGTGGCGATGCGGCGCTGCTGCTGGGCCTGCTCAACACCCTGTTCGAGGAAGGGCTGACGCGCGCCAGCCACCTGCCGGTGGATGGCCTGCAGTCGGTACGCGAGGCTATCGCCGGCTTCAGCGCCGAGGCCATGAGCTCGCGCTGTGGCGTGGCCGCAGCGGACATCCGCGCGCTGGCGCGGGCGTTCGCCGGCGCCGACAAGGCCGTGTGCTACGGGCGCATGGGGGTCTCCACCCAGGCGTTCGGCACCCTGTGCCATTGGCTGGTGCAACTGATCAACCTGGTCACCGGCAACCTCGACCGCGTGGGCGGCGCCCTGTGCACCACGCCGGCGGTGGACCTGGTGGCCAACACCGGCGGTGGCCACTTCAATAGTTGGCAAAGCCGCGTCTCCGGCCTGCCCGAGTACGGCGGCGAGTTGCCGGTGTCGGCGCTGGCCGAGGAAATGCTCACCGCAGGTGACGGGCAGGTGCGGGCGCTGATCACCGTGGCCGGCAACCCGGTGCTGTCCACGCCCAACGGCCGGCAGCTGGAACAGGCCCTCGATGGCCTGGAGTTCATGCTCAGCATCGACCTGTACATCAACGAGACCACGCGGTACGCCGACCTGATCCTGCCGTCGACCTCGGCGCTGGAAAATGACCACTACGACACCACCTTCAACCTGTTCGCGGTGCGCAACGTCAGCCGCTTCAACCGCGCGATCCTGCCCAAGCCCGACGGCGCGCTGCACGACTGGGAGATTTTCGTCGGCCTGGCCGAGGCGTTCGCCGCCCGTGCCGGCAAGCCCCTGAAGCCCACCTGGCCGCCGGCGCAGCTCATCGACCGTGGCTTGCAGGCCGGGCCGTGGGGCCTGTCCCTGGCGGCCCTGGCCGAGCACCCCCACGGCCTCGACCTGGGGCCGCTGCAGCCCAACCTTGCGGCGCGCCTGAAAACCCCCGGCCAACGCATCCAGGCGGCGCCAGCGGTGCTGCTGGCAGACCTGCAGCGCTTCGCCGCGCAAGCCATGCCGGGCGCCGATGAGCTGGTGATGGTGGGGCGCCGCCACGTGCGCAGCAACAATTCGTGGATGCACAACTACCACCGCCTGGTGAAGGGCAAGCCGCGCCACCAGTTGCTGATGCACCCCGATGACCTGGCCGCCCGCGGCCTGGCGGACGGCCAGCGGGTGCGGGTGACGTCGCGGGTGGGCAGCGTCGAGGTGGAGGTGCTGGGCAGCCTGGAGATGATGCCCGGCGTGGTCAGCCTGCCCCACGGCTTCGGCCACGCGCGCCATGGTGTGCGCCTGGAGATCGCCCAGGCCCAGCCTGGCGCCAGTGCCAACGACCTGACCGACGAGCGGGTGCTGGACCAGGTTTCCGGCAATGCGGCGTTGAACGGCGTGCCGGTGCGGGTGGCGGCGGCGTGAACGGCTCCATCGGCAAGGCCGAGCGCGCCGCTCGGGTTTCCGTTACAATGCGTCACCGTGTCGACCTATGAGTCGGAAAGCTAAGCCGAGGTGCTCCATGGATATCATCGAAACGATTAAAGAGCAGATTGCCAACAACACCATTCTGCTTTACATGAAAGGCTCGCCGAACGCCCCGCAGTGCGGCTTCTCGTCGAAGGCGTCGCAGTGCGTGATGCAGTGCGGCGAGAAATTCGCTTATGTGGATATCCTGCAGAACCCGGAAATCCGTGCGAACCTGCCAAAGTACGCCAACTGGCCGACTTTCCCGCAGCTGTGGGTAGCCGGCGAGCTGGTTGGCGGTAGCGACATCGTTGCTGAGATGTTCGCCAACGGCGAGCTGCAGACGCTGATCAAGGCCGCTGCCGAGAAAGCCAAGGCCGGCGAAAACGCCTGATAGCCCTGCGCTTCAACAAAAAGCCCCGCTGTCGTGAGACAGCGGGGCTTTTTGTTGAAGGGTGTGGGAGCTGGCTTGCCAGCGAGCTTTTGAGGCCCTTAAAAGCTCGCTGGCAAGCCAGCTCCCACACCAACGTTGCAAATCAGCTACCTTTCACCGAACGGCCATCAACGGTACCGTCCTGCAGCATGATGTTGTATTCCTTGCCGTCGGTCTCGACCTGTTGCAGGCGAACCAGCAGGTAGTCCCAGTCCTTGGCGAACCACAGCACGGTGGTGCGCTTGTTCTGCGTGGGGTCGCGCACGCGCTCCACCTTGATGGCGTCGACCTGGCCGGCCTTGGTGTCGACCTTCTCGGTGCCCAGCACGCGGAAGTCGTAGGTGTCGACGTCGCCGCCGTCCACCACCTGGTAGCTCATGCTCTTCTTGCCGGCGGCCACGTCACGCTGCAGGGCCAGCTGGTAGGTCGACTTGTCGAGCATGCCGCGGTTGAGCGGCACTTTGACGGCGTCGCCACGGTCGGTGCCGGTGACCATTTTCTGCGACCAGTCGAAGTCCAGGTCGGTCTTCTTCGGCTTGCCCAGGCCGCCACGTTCGAAGTGGTAGGTCTTGGGCAGCAGCGCGTCCTTGTCGACGGTGAGGGTGCTTTCCTCGGTGAGGCTGGCAATCATCATCGACGCCTTGAAGCTCAGGGTCCAGGTGTCGTTGGCACCTTTTTCCAGGCTGCGCGAGGCGGTGCCGCTCATGGGCAGCTGTTTCCAGTCGGCGGTGTAGCTGGCCGTGAAGGGCTTCAGGTCGGCAGCGTGTACCGGCAAAGCCAGCAACGCGGCGCAGAACAGCAGGGCACGACGCATAAAATCTCCTAGGGTCGAATCAAGTGACCGCTGGCCCCGAGGGGCTTGCCGTCCAATAATGCACCGTGGGCGTCCAGACGCAAGCGTCCTTCGGCGAACCAGCGCACGGCCAGCGGATAGATCTGGTGTTCCTGGGCATGGACCCGCTGCGCCAGGGTGACCGGCGTGTCGTCCAACTGTACCGGTATTGCTGCCTGTACGACCAGTGGTCCGCCATCGAGTTCCTCGGTGACGAAATGCACACTGCAGCCATGCTCGGCATCACCGGCCTCGATGGCGCGTTGATGGGTGTGCAGGCCTTTGTACCTGGGCAGCAGGGAAGGGTGGATATTGAGCAGGCGCCCTTGATAGTGGCGCACGAAGCCTGGGCTCAGGATTCGCATGAAGCCGGCCAGCACCACCAGGTCGGGGCTGAAGCCGTCGATGAGTTCGACCAGCGCGGCGTCGAAGGCTTCGCGGCCTTCGAACGCCTTGTGGTCCAGCACGGCGGTGTCGATACCGGCGTGGCGGGCGCGTTCCAGGCCGTAGGCATCGGCGCGGTTGGAGATCACCGCGCGGATGCGGGCCGGGTGGGTCCCGGCCTGCTGGTTCACGCTATCGATCAGGGCCTGCAGGTTGCTGCCGGTGCCGGAGAGCAGCACCACTACGTTACAGCGTGCGGGCATCTGTTCGTGCATCAGTGTGCCTTGACGTTCTTCAGCTCGACCTGTGGGGCGCCTTCGGCGGCAACGCCGATCTGGCCGATGACCCATGGCTGCTCGCCAGCGTCACGCAGGGTTTGCAGGGCCACGTCGACGTGTTCCTGGGCCACGCAGATGACCATGCCCACGCCGCAGTTCAGCACGCGGTGCATTTCGTGCTCGTCGACGTTGCCTTTTTCCTGCAGCCAGTCGAATACCGCCGGGCGCTGCCAGCTGGCCACGTCAACCACGGCCTGGGCGCCTTTTGGCAGCACGCGCGGGATGTTGTCCAGCAGACCGCCGCCGGTGATGTGGGCCATGGCCTTGACGGCGCCGGTGTCCTTGATCAGCTTGAGCAGGGGCTTGACGTAGATGCGGGTCGGGGCCATCAGCAGGTCGGTCAGTGGCTTGCCGTCCAGCTGGGTGTTCTCGATGTCGGCACCCGACACTTCGATGATCTTGCGGATCAGCGAGTAGCCGTTGGAGTGCGGGCCGGACGATGGCAGGGCCAGCAGGGCGTCACCGGTGGCGACTTTCGAGCCGTCGATGATCTCGGCCTTCTCGACCACGCCCACGCAGAAGCCGGCCAGGTCGTAGTCCTCGCCTTCGTACATGCCTGGCATCTCAGCGGTTTCGCCGCCTACCAGCGAGCAACCCGACAGTTCGCAGCCAGCGCCGATACCGGTCACTACCTGGGCGGCGGTGTCCACGTTCAGCTTGCCGGTGGCGTAGTAGTCCAGGAAGAACAGGGGCTCGGCGCCGCACACCACCAGGTCGTTGACGCACATGGCCACCAGGTCGATGCCGATGCTGTCGTGCTTGTTCAGGTTCAGTGCCAGGCGCAGCTTGGTGCCCACGCCGTCGGTGCCCGAGACCAGGACAGGCTGCTTGTAGCCGGCCGGGATCTCACAGAGGGCGCCGAAACCGCCCAGGCCGCCCATGACTTCAGGACGCGCAGTACGCTTGGCGACGCTCTTGATGCGTTCGACCAATGCTTCACCGGCGTCGATGTCTACACCGGCGTCCTTGTAGCTCAGGGAGGGTTGCTTGCTCATGATCCAGGCCTTTAGAGGGAGGGATTCGAAAAATCGACCGCAAGCGGCGGGCTGCCCGGAAATACCGTTGCCGGGTATTTCCAATCGGCCAACCGTCGTTGGTCTGCGAAGGCGCGCGATTTTATCAGGCTTGCCCCTGTGCGGCCATCCTCAGGCCGACGGGCAGGGCCAAAATTAATCCGTTGACCCGTAGCAGCTGCCGCAGGCGGCGTCCCATCGCGACATCGTAATGAAACCGGACGCCGCCTTCGGCAGCTGCTACAGGTGTGTGGCAGCCTTAAGCGCTATAGTAGGCGCATTACGAAAACTTCAATGGGCGGCTTGAATGTTTTGCTTGAAACTGTGGTCACAAGCCTCAGTCCGCTTATTGCCCGTCGGGAATCTTCCATGCGTCTGTGTAACTACCTTTTAGTCGGCTGCCTGTCGGTGTTCGCCCTGGCCGCTCACGCCGAAACCGTCAAGAACCTCTACCAGGTCCGCGAAACCGTGGGCGGCCAGAGCCCCGAAGAGCGTGACGCGGCCACCCAGCGTGCGCTCGAGACCCTGGTGCTGCGCCTCACCGGCGACCCCAAGGCGGTCAGCGCCGCCGGCCTTGCGGCCGTGCGCAAGGACCCGCAGCAGATCATCAGCCAGTTCGGCTATGAGGCCGGCCCGCCCGAGAGCCTGCGCGTGGACTTCGACCAGGCCAGCACCGACAACGCCCTGCGCCAGGCCGGCCTGCCCACCTGGGGCAACAACCGCCCCAGCGTGCTGGCCTGGTGGCTGAACGAAGGCACCGACGGCGCCAACCTGGTCGGCGACGGCCAGCCCACCGCCGAACCCCTGCGCCGCGCCGCCCAGCACCGTGGCCTGCCGCTGCGCCTGCCGCTGGCCGACCTGGGCGAGCAATCCCTGGGCACCGCCAAGACCCTCGACGGCAGCGACGCCACGCCGCTGCGCGCGGCCTCCGAACGCTATGGCGCCGACGGCCTGCTGGCGGTGCATGCCAAGCAGGAGGGCGGCAAGTGGAGCGCCCAATGGCACCTGTACCTGGGCGACCGCCCCGAGCAGGGCAAGGCCGAGGGCGACGACCCCGCCGCCCTGGCCGATGCCGTGCTCCTGGCCGTGAGCGAGCGCCTGGCGCCGCGCTACGTGGTCAAGGCCGGCGGCGGTGCCAGCACTGACATGAGCTTGCAGGTCGAAGGCATGACCCTGGAGCACTACGCGGCCCTGGGCCGCCTGCTGGAACCCTTCAACGCCAAGCTGAAATCCGTGGACGGCGACAAGGTGGTCTACCAGGTCAGCGGTAGCAGCGACCAGCTGCGCGCGCAACTGGCCCTGGGCAAGCTCAGCGAACTGCCGCCGGAAGCGGCGCCCGTGGTCGCTACCCAGCCGCTGGCGCCTGGCGCCGCGCCAGCCCCTGCACCGCAACCTGCCCCTGGCCTGCGCTTCCATTGGTAATGCAGCGATCTTCTCTTTATATAAGGCTTGGGTGGTTTGATGACTGACATGCGTCGTTGGGTCTGGGCAGGGGCGGTGCTCCTGCTCTGCCTGTTCGTGTACTTCCTGCACCCCATCCTGTCGCCGTTCCTGGTGGCGATCGTGCTGGCCTACATGGCGGATCCGCTGGTGGACCGCCTGGAAAAGGTCGGCCTGTCGCGCACCTGGGGCGTGATCGTGGTGTTCTCGCTGTTCACCCTGGTGTTCATGATTGCCTTGCTGGTGCTGGTGCCGCTGCTGGCCAAGCAGTTCGTGCGCCTGTACGAACTGGCGCCGCAGGTGCTGGACTGGCTGCAGCACGTGGCCCTGCCGTGGGTGCAGGCCAAGCTGGGCCTGGCCGACGGCTTCTGGAAGTTCGACAAGATCAAGGCCGCAATCACCGAGCACATGGGCCAGACCACCGACATCGTCGGCGTGGTGCTGAGCCAGGCCACGGCCTCCAGCCTGGCGCTGATCGGCTGGCTGACCAACCTGGTGCTGATCCCGGTGGTGGGCTTCTACCTGCTGCGTGACTGGGACCTGATGATGGCCAAGATCCGCAGCCTGCTGCCGCGCCACCGCGAGGGCAAGATCGTCGCCCTGGCCAAGGAGTGCCACGAGGTGCTGGGCGCGTTCGTGCGTGGCCAACTGCTGGTGATGCTGGCGCTGGGCATCATCTACGCCGCCGGCCTGATGCTAGTGGGGGTGGAGCTGGGCCTGCTGATCGGCCTGATCGCCGGCCTCGCCGCCATCGTGCCGTACATGGGCTTCATCATCGGCATCAGCGCGGCGATGATCACCGGCCTGTTCCAGTTCGGCGGCGACATCTACCCGCTGATGGGCATTGGCGCGGTATTCCTGGTGGGGCAGCTGCTCGAAGGCATGGTGTTGACGCCGATGCTGGTGGGCGACCGCATCGGCCTGCACCCGGTGGCGGTGATCTTCGCCATCCTCGCCGGCGGCGAACTGTTCGGTTTCGCCGGCGTGCTGCTGGCACTGCCGGTGGCCGCGGTGATCATGGTGCTGCTGCGCCATGCCCATGATCTGTATAAGGAATCGGACATCTACGGCGGCCAGGAAGACCCCGACCTGTAGTGGCGCCGTGCACCCGCTGTTGCGGCAGCGGGTGTGCAAATGAATGCAAACCTTTGATTTTGCTTGTGGTCTGTTGCATTGTGCGCCCGGCGTCACGGGTATAAACTTTGCTAACTTCACACAGAGGCCCCCTGCGGTTCGCCAGAACCGTCAGCCAGCATGAAACCGATTCAGCTGCCCTTAGGTGTGCGTCTGCGTGATGACGCTACCTTCATCAATTACTATCCAGGCGCCAATGCCGCTGCACTCGGCTACGTCGAACGCCTGTGCGAAGCCGACGCCGGCTGGACCGAAAGCCTGATCTACTTGTGGGGCAAGCAGGGCGTGGGCCGTACCCACCTGCTGCAGGCCGCGTGCCTGCGCTTCGAGCAGATGGGCGAGCCGGCGGTGTACCTGCCCCTGGCGCAGCTGCTCGACCGCGGCGTGGAAATCCTCGATTACCTGGAACAGTACGAGCTGGTGTGCCTGGACGACCTGCAGGTGATTGCCGGCAAGCCCGAGTGGGAAGAGGCCATGTTCCACCTGTTCAACCGCCTGCGCGACAGCGGCCGGCGCCTGTTGATCGCCGCCTCCCATTCGCCGCGCGAGTTGGCGGTGAGGCTGCCGGACCTGAAGTCGCGCCTGACCATGGCGCTGATCTTCCAGATGCGCCCGCTGTCGGACGAAGACAAGCTGCGTGCCCTGCAGTTGCGCGCCTCGCGCCGCGGCCTGCACCTCACCGACGAGGTCGGGCACTTCATCCTCACTCGTGGTACCCGCAGCATGAGCGCGCTGTTCGACCTGCTGGAGCGCCTGGACCAGGCCTCGCTGCAGGCCCAGCGCAAGCTGACCATTCCCTTCCTCAAGGAAACCCTGGGTTGGTAGACCTGCAGCTGCTGGCCCGCGCCGGCGCTGCCCTGCGTGATGCCCGGCGCATCCTGGTGATTACCGGCGCCGGCCTCTCCGCCGACTCCGGTTTGCCCACCTACCGTGGCCTGGGTGGCCTGTACAACGGCACCACCAGCGAAGGCCTGCCCATCGAAAAAGCCTTGTCGGGGCCCATGCTTGAACGCGACCCGGCGCTGTGCTGGAAATACCTGGCGCAGCTGGGCGAGGCCTGCCTGGGCGCGCAACCCAATGCGGCGCACCACGCCATTGCCCAGCTGCAGAAAGCCAAGCCGGAGTGCTGGGTGCTGACGCAAAACATTGACGGTTATCACCGTCAGGCAGGAAGTCCCGACGAACGGTTAATTGAAATTCACGGGGAATTGGCGCCACTGTTCTGTCGCGCCTGTGGCGCTGTACGCGATGATTTGCGGGAAATCCTTGGTCAGCCACTGCCGCCGCGCTGTAACGTCTGTAATGGCGTTATGCGGCCTTCCGTGGTGCTTTTCGAGGAAATGCTGCCCGAGCGGGCGATTGAGGCGCTGTATCGGCAAATGGCGATCGGTTTCGAGGTGGTGCTGGTGATCGGCACCACGGCAAGCTTCCCCTACATCAACGCGCCCATCGCTGAAACCCGCGCCGCTGGCGGGTTTGCCATTGAGATCAACCCATTGCGAAGCGGGCTTTCTGCCAGCATGGACGTGTTTTTTGAGAGTAGGGCGTTAGAAGTCATGCCGAAACTGCTGAGTCACATTTTTTTCGATTGAATTTGCAAATGGATTTGATAGCGGGCATAGTCGCGTCTTCTTAACTTCTACAGACACGGTCGTGCCCATGCTAAAGCGCTTCGCACCCCTCGTGCCCCTCGCACTCGTGACCCTGCTTTTCGGCTGCGCGGCTCATACGCCGGTATCGCAGCAACAGGCTCTCAACCCGGTGACTCCACAGTCCCAGGCCCAGACGAAAGCTGTAACCCTGAATTTCCAAGAAGAAGAGCTGGATACCGAAAAGGAACTGGCTGACTTCTCCGAGAACAGCAAGCCCTACCAGATGCCCATGCTGGCTGACAGCATCCTGGAACGCGGCAAATCGCTGATCGGCACCCGCTATCGCACCGGTGGTTCCACTGAATCGGGCTTCGATTGCAGCGGCTTCATCGGTTACCTGTTCCGCGAGGAGGCCGGCATGACCCTGCCGCGTTCCACGCGTGACATGATCAACGTCAAGGCCCCCCTGGTAGCCCGCAACAACCTCAAGCCCGGTGACCTGCTGTTCTTCAGCACCCGTGGCCGTGGTCGCGTGAGCCACGCCGGCATCTACCTGGGCGATGACCAGTTCATCCACTCCAGCAGCCACCGTAGCGGCGGCGTGCGCATCGACAGCCTCGATGACGCCTACTGGAGCAAGACCTTTATCGAAGCCAAGCGTGCCTTGGCCATGGCACCGACCACGACTATCGCACGCAAGTAAGCAGTCTGGGCGGTACTCGCAGCGGCGGCGCACTGAAAAGTGTGCCGCCGTTGCGCGTTTTCGGGAATACAAGCTAGTCTTCAACGGCAGTTGAATCAGGATGGTTCTGTTTATGTCGCTAACGGCCCGTTTCGCGCTATTACTCTTCGCAGGCCTGCTCACCGCCTGCGCTGGCCACAAGCCGCCACCTGCGCCTGCGCCGGTGTATCAACCTTTTGTTTCAGCTCCCCAGCAGCCCCTGTCTCCCCAGGCCGATGACGTCCTGATGCGCGCCATCGGGCTGGTCGGCACCCCATACCGCTGGGGCGGCAACACGCCGGATTCGGGCTTTGACTGCAGCGGCCTGATCGCCTACGTCTATCGCGACGCGGCCGGCATCAGCCTGCCGCGCTCCACGCGGGAAATGATCAGCATGCGCGCCCCCGATGTCAGCAAGGATGCCTTGCAGTCCGGTGACCTGATCTTCTTCGCCACCAGCGGTGGTTCGCAGGTCAGCCATGCCGGCATCTACGTGGGCGAGGGCCGCTTCGTGCATGCCCCGGCCACGGGTGGCACGGTGAAGCTGGACTACCTCAACAAGCCGTATTGGCAACACGCCTACCTGAACGCCAAGCGCGTGCTGCAACCAGCAAGCCTGGCGCATAACCCTTGATGCGCCTGTGGGAGCTGGCTTGCCAGCGAGCTGTTCGGGTTTCCCCCAAAGCTCGCTGGCAAGCCAGCTCCCACAGGTTGTTTACTTCTCAGCCGTAATCCGCCAGATCTTGTTCCCCACGTCATCCGCCACAAGCACCCCGCCCTTGTGGTCCTCGGTCACGCCCACCGGCCGGCCCATGGCCTGTTCCTTGTCGTTGAGGAACCCGGTCAGCACGTCGATCGGCTGGCCGCTGGGCTTGCCGTCCACGAACGGCACGAAAATCACTTTGTAGCCACTGTGTGGCTTGCGGTTCCACGAACCGTGCTGGCTTACGTAGGCGCCATGGTTGAACGGCGCCGCCAGCCCGCCGCTGTTGCTGGCAAAGGTGAAGCCGATGGAAGCGGTGTGCGGGCCCACGGCGTAGTCCGGGGCGATGGCCTTGGCCACCAGTGCCGGGTTCTGCGGGCTGACGCGGTTGTCGATGTGCTGGCCGTAGTAGCTGAACGGCCAGCCATAGAAGCCGCCGTCCTTCACCGAGGTGATGTAGTCAGGCACCAGGTCGCTGCCGATCTCGTCGCGTTCGTTGACTGAGGTCCACAACTGCCCGGTCTGCGGCTCGAAGCCCATGCCGTTGGGGTTGCGCAGGCCGGAGGCGTAGATGCGGTGCTCGCCGCTGGCGCGGTCCACCTCCCAGATCGCCGCGCGGCCTGCTTCCTTGTCCAGGCCGTTCTCGCCGACGTTGCTGTTGGAGCCCACGGTGACGTACAGCTTGTTGCCCGAGGGGCTGGCGATGACGTTCTTGGTCCAGTGGTGGTTGAGCGGCCCGCCCGGCAGGTCCGTCACCTTGGTGCCCTGGCCGCTGATGGCGGTGGCGCCGGTGTTGTAATGGAAGCGCAGCAGGGCATCGGTGTCGGCCACGTACAGGTCGCTGCCCACCAGGGTCATGCCGAACGGCGAGTTGAGGTTGGCGATGAACACTGTGCGGGTGTCGGCCACGCCGTCGCCGTCGGTGTCGCGCAGCAGGGTGATGCGGTTGGCGCTGGGCACGCCGGCGCCGGCCTTGCCCATGACCTTCTTCATTACCCAACCCTTGATGCCCTTGGCGTCCTCGGGCTTGGGCGGCGCGTTGGTCTCGGCCACCAGCACGTCGCCGTTGGGCAGCACGTACAGCCAGCGCGGGTGGTCCAGGCCCTCGGCGAAGGCGGCCACCTGGGTGCCCTTGGCCGGCTGGGGTTTCTCGCCGTCGGGCCAGCCGATGGCGTCGGCGATGTTCACCGTGGGGATCAGTGTCTTGTTCGGCGCCGGCAGCTGCGGGTGCGGGCCGGTGCCGTCGGCCACCTTCAGGGTCGAGGACTCGCCACAGGCCAGCAGCGTGCTGGAGGCGAGGATGATCAGGGCCAGGCGGGTCTTGTGCATTGTAATTGCTCGCTGAGGCGGAGGTATGTGCTGTAGAGGGGCGGGGTAGGGCAGTGGTTCCAATAAAACCCCGCAGCAGCAACTGTCTTGAAACGGCGTCGTCTGCATCGCGACTAAAGTCGGCTCCTACGCCGTTCGTGGTAGGAGCCGGCCTTGGCCGCGATGCAGGCGACGCGATCGACAAAGGTGCACGCGCTCCGTAGCAGCGGCCGAAGGCCGCGTCAGGGCCGGACGCCGCCTGGCGGCAGCTGCTACGGGGGAGGTATGGCGAGCTTTAATTGACCTCCCACCCCCAACCCTCTAACCTTCCCGGCGTGTTTCAGGTGCCCTGCAGCCCCACGGCTGGCAGGGTGAAACAGGGAAGCCGGTGAGCCGCCGCAGGTGTGCGAGCCCGGCGCTGCCCCCGCAACGGTAAATGAGTCAAGGTCGCGCATGGCGCCACTGGGCCGAATTGGCTCGGGAAGGCGCGTGGCCCCGGGTGTGCATGCCCCCGCTCATGAGTCCGGAGACCGGCCTGGAACCCTTCTTGGCAAGCCGCTGGCTTGCCGGTCCCCTTTTGTTCTGTCGCGCGGGTGAGAGCGGCATTGACGAGTCTGTGCTGCGTCCGTCCGGGCGGCGGCTTTTCGTCGATGTCGCCTGTGTGCAGGTGTAGCGGAGAGCTGCGATGAGTGAATCCCAGGAACGTGAACAACGCCATCTGGCGCGCATGTTGCGCAAGAAGGCGATCATTGACGAGCGCATTGCCAATGCGCCCAACGAATGCGGGCTGCTGCTGGTACTGAGCGGCAACGGCAAGGGCAAGAGCAGCTCGGCCTTCGGCATGCTCGCGCGCGCCATGGGCCACGGCATGCAGTGCGGCGTGGTGCAGTTCATCAAGGGCCGCAACGCCACCGGCGAAGAGTTGTTCTTCCGCCGCTTCCCCGAGCAGGTGCGCTACCACGTGATGGGCGAGGGCTTTACCTGGGAAACCCAGGACCGCCAGCGTGACATCGCCGCCGCCCAGGCCGCCTGGGAAGTGTCCCGTGGCCTGTTGCAGGATGAGAGCATCGGCCTGGTGATTCTCGATGAACTGAACATCGCCCTCAAGCACGGCTACCTGGACCTCGACCAGGTGCTGGCCGACCTGCAGGCGCGTCCCGCCATGCAGCACGTGGTGGTCACCGGCCGTGGCGCCAAGGACGAGATGGTCGAACTGGCCGACACCGTCACCGAGATGGGCATGCTCAAGCACGCCTTCCAGGCCGGCATTCGTGCCCAGAAGGGCATCGAGCTATGACCCAGCCGCGTCATTGCCCGGCGGTGCTGATCGCAGCACCCGCTTCTGGCCAGGGCAAGACCACCGTCACCGCCGCCCTGGCGCGCCTGCACCGCAACCAGGGGCACAAGGTGCGGGTGTTCAAGTGCGGGCCGGATTTCCTCGACCCCATGATCCTGGAACGGGCCAGTGGCGCGCCGGTGTACCAGCTCGACCTGTGGATGGTGGGCGCCGAGGAAAGCCGGCGCCTGCTGTGGGAAGCGGCGGCCGAGGCCGACCTGATCCTGATCGAGGGCGTGATGGGCCTGTTCGACGGCACCCCCAGCAGCGCCGACCTGGCGCGGCACTTCGGCGTGCCGGTGCTGGGCGTGATCGACGGCACCGCCATGGCCCAGACCTTCGGCGCCCTGGCCCTGGGCCTGGCGCGCTACCAGCCGGACCTGCCGTTCGCCGGCGTGCTGGCCAACCGCGTCGGCACCCTGCGCCACGCGCAACTGCTTGAAGGCAGCCTCACCGAAGGCCTGCGCTGGTACGGCGCGTTGTCTCGCGAGACCGGCATCGAACTGCCCAGCCGCCATTTGGGCCTGGTGCAGGCCAGCGAGCTGAACGACCTGGACCTGCGCCTGGACGCGGCCGCCAATGCCCTGGCGGCAAGCTGCGAAGTCGCGCTGCCACCGCCGGTCACCTTTGCTGCGCCCACCCCGGTGCCGTGCGAACCGCTGCTGGCCGGCGTGCGCATTGCCGTCGCCCGTGACGAGGCCTTCGCCTTCACCTACGGCGCCAGCCTCGACCTGCTGCGCGCCATGGGCGCCGAGCTGAGCTTCTTCTCGCCGGTGCATGACCAACAGTTGCCGCCCTGCGACAGCCTGTACCTGCCCGGTGGCTACCCGGAACTGCACCACCACACCCTGGCGGCCAACGCGCCGATGCTGGCGGCGATTCGCGGCCACCACGCCGAAGGCAAACCGCTGCTGGCCGAATGTGGCGGCATGCTCTACCTGCTGGACGCCCTGACCGACGTCGACGGCCAGCGCGCCGAGCTGCTGGGCCTGCTGCCTGGCGAAGCGGTGATGCAAAAGCGCCTGGCGGCCCTGGCCCTGCAAGCCGTGGAGCTGCCCGAAGGCACCCTGCGCGGGCACACCTACCACCATTCGCTGACCAGCACCGCGCTTGAGCCCATCGCCCGTGGCCTCAGCCCCAACGGTGGCCGCGGCGCCGAGGCGGTGTACCGTGATGGCCGGCTGACGGCGTCGTACGTGCACTTCTATTTCCCGTCCAACCCGGCGGCCGTTGCCGCCCTGTTCTGCCCCAAAGGGGCCTCGCACATTTGATGACTGACAACGCCTACACCCCCGCCGAGCGCGCGGCCATCTACCGAGCCATCGGTGAGCGCCGCGACATGCGCCACTTCGCCGGCGGCGACGTCGCCCCGCAACTGCTGGCGCGCCTGCTGCACGCCGCGCACCAGGCGCCCAGCGTCGGCCTGATGCAGCCCTGGCGCTTCATCCGCATCAGCGACCGCGCCCTGCGCGAGCGTATCCAGGCGGTGGTGGAGGACGAGCGGGTGCGCACCGCCGAGGCCCTGGGCGAGCGCTCGGACGAGTTCATGAAGCTCAAGGTGGAAGGCATCAACGACTGCGCCGAGGTGCTGGTGGCGGCGCTGATGGACGACCGCGAGCGCTACATCTTCGGCCGCCGTACCTTGCCGGAGATGGACCTGGCGTCGCTGTCCTGCGCCATCCAGAACCTGTGGCTGGCGGCGCGTGCCGAAGGCCTGGGCATGGGCTGGGTCTCGCTGTTCGACCCCCAGGCCCTGGCCGACCTGCTGGGCCTGCCCGCCGGCGCCAAGCCCATGGCCGTGCTGTGCCTGGGCCCGGTGACCGAATTCTACCCATCGCCCATGCTGGTGATGGAAGGCTGGGCCGAGGCCAAGCCATTGAGCGAGATGCTGTATGAAAACCACTGGGGGGTTAAGCCATGAGCATCGCCCTGGTCACCGTTGCCGGCGTGGCGCTGGATGCCCTGCTTGGCGAGCCGAAGAGCCGTCACCCGCTGGTAGCCTTCGGGCGCCTGGCCGACCGCCTGGAGCGCCGCTTCAACGGCGGCGGCCGTGGGTGGCGCAGCCACGGTGTGACGGCCTGGTTCCTGGCCGTCATCCCCTTGACCCTGCTGGCCACGCTGCTGTCCTGGCTGCCATACGTGGGCACCCTGGTGGAAATCCTCGCGCTGTACTGCGCCCTGGGCCTGCGCAGCCTCGGTGAGCACGTGGCGCCCGTGGCCCAGGCCCTGCGCAGCGATGACCTGGACACCGCCCGCACTCGCGTGGGCTACCTGGTCAGCCGCCAGACCAGCGAGCTGGACGCCAACGCCGTGGCGCGCGCCGCCACCGAGTCGGTGCTGGAGAACGGCAGCGACGCGGTGTTCGCCGCGCTGTTCTGGTTTGCCGTGGCCGGCGCGCCGGGCGTGGTGCTGTACCGCCTGAGCAATACCCTGGACGCCATGTGGGGCTACCGCAACGAGCGCTTCGAACGTTTCGGCTGGGCGGCAGCGCGCATCGACGACGTCCTCAACTATATTCCTGCACGGCTGGTGGCCCTGACCTACGCGGTGCTGGGCAAGACGCGCCTGGCCCTGCGCTGCTGGCGCCAGCAGGCGCCGAAGTGGGACAGCCCCAACGCCGGCCCGGTCATGGCTGCCGGTGCTGGCGCCCTGGGCGTCGAGCTGGGTGGCCCGGCGGTCTATCATGGCGAGCTGCATGAGCGCGCGACCCTGGGCGAAGGCCCGGCGGCCGACGCCGACGCCATCGACCGCGGCTGGCAACTGGTGCAGCGCGGTGTGTGGCTGTGGCTGCTGATCCTGTGTGTGGGAGGGCAATTCTATGCTTGAGCACGGTGGACGACTGCGCAAGGCCGCGCAGCAATACGGCATCGCCGAGGCCGACTGGCTCGACCTGTCCAGCGGCCTGGCGCCCTGGCCCTGGCCGATCCCGGCGATTCCCGAGCGCGCCTGGGCGCGCCTGCCGGAAACCGACGACGGCCTGGAAGCGGCGGCCTGCGCCTACTATGGGGTCAACCAGGTGCTGCCGGTGCCTGGCTCCCAGTGCGCCATCCAGCTGCTGCCGCGCCTGCGCCGGGGTGGCAAGATCGGCGTGCTGTCGCCGTGCTACGCCGAGCACGCCGAGGCCTGGCGCCGCGCCGGGCACCTGGTGCGCGAGGTCAGCGAGAGCGAGGTGGACTTCTTCCTCGACAGCCTCGACGTGCTGGTGGTGGTCAACCCCAACAACCCCACCGGCCGCGTGCTGCCCGCCAGCCGCCTGCTGGACTGGCACGCGCGGCTGGCTCAGCGCGGCGGCTGGCTGGTGGTGGACGAAGCCTTCATGGACAACACCCCGGCGGTCAGCCTGGCGCCCCACGTGGAGCGCACGGGCCTGATCGTGCTGCGCTCGTTCGGCAAGTTCTTCGGCCTGGCCGGGGTGCGCCTGGGCTTTGTGCTGGGGCAGAAAAAGTTTCTCCAGCTGCTGGCCGAGCAGGTCGGCCCCTGGGCCGTCAGCGGTCCCACGCGCATTCTCGGCCAGGCCTGCCTGGGCGACACCGCCGGGCACCAGCGCATGATCGAGCGCAGCGAACTGGCGAGCCTGCGCCTGGCTGGCCTGCTGGCGCAGTTCGGGCTGGCGCCCCATGGCGGCTGCGCGCTGTTCCAGTGGCTGGTCACCGACAAGGCCGTGGCGCTGCACGCGTTCCTGGCCCAGCGCGGCATTCTCGTGCGCTTGTTCGTCGCCACCAGTAGCGTGCGCTTCGGCCTGCCACCCGAAGAGCCCGACTGGCTGCGCCTGGAGCAGGCGCTGCACGCCTTCAACGAGGAACATCCGTGAGTACATTGATGGTGCAGGGCACCACCTCCGATGCCGGCAAGAGCACCCTGGTGACCGCGCTGTGCCGCTGGCTGACCCGCCAGGGCGTGGCGGTGGTGCCGTTCAAGCCGCAGAACATGGCGCTCAACAGCGCGGTCACCGCCGACGGTGGCGAGATTGGCCGTGCCCAGGCGGTGCAGGCCCAGGCCGCGTACCTGGCGCCGCACACCGATATGAACCCGGTGCTGCTCAAGCCCAACAGCGACACCGGCGCCCAGGTGATCATCCATGGCCGCGCGGTCACCACCATGAACGCCGTGGCCTACCACGACTACAAGGCCATCGCCATGCAGGCGGTGCTGGCCTCGCACCAGCGCCTGAGCGAGCAGTACCCGGTGGTGATGGTGGAAGGCGCCGGTTCGCCGGCCGAGATCAACCTGCGCGCCGGCGACATCGCCAACATGGGTTTTGCCGAAGCGGTGGATTGCCCGGTGCTGCTGATCGCCGACATCAACCGTGGCGGCGTGTTCGCGCACCTGGTGGGCACCCTGGAACTGCTGTCGCCCAGCGAGCAGGCGCGGGTGCAGGGCTTCATCATCAACCGTTTCCGCGGCGACATCGCCCTGCTGCAACCGGGCCTGGACTGGCTGGAGGCACGCACCGGCAAGCCGGTGATCGGCGTGCTGCCCTATGTGCTGGACCTGCACCTGGAAGCCGAGGACGGCCTGGACCGGCGCCAGGCCGACAAGGCCGCCCAGGTGCTGAAGGTGATCGTGCCGGTGCTGCCGCGCATCAGCAACCACACCGACTTCGACCCGCTGCGCCTGCACCCCCAGGTGGACCTGCAGTTCATCGGCCCCGGCGACAGCATTCCGCCGGCCGACCTGATCATCCTGCCCGGCTCCAAGAGCGTGCGCAGCGACCTTGCCTACCTGCGCGCCCAGGGCTGGGAGGGCGCCATCGCCCGCCACCTGCGCTACGGCGGCAAGCTGCTGGGCATCTGCGGCGGCCTGCAGATGCTCGGCCAGCAGGTGCACGACCCGCTGGGCCTGGAAGGCGCGCCCGGTTCCAGCCCGGGCCTGGGCCTGCTGGCCTACGAGACCACCCTGGAACGCGAGAAGCAGCTGCGCAACGTCCAGGGCCGCCTGAGCCTGGAAGACGCGGCCGTGGTGGGTTATGAAATCCATGCCGGGGTCACCCGTGGCCCGGCGCTGGCAAAGCCCCTGGTGCAGCTGGACGACGGCCGCTGCGACGGCGCCTTCAGCGACGACGGCCAGGTGCTGGGCACCTATTTGCACGGGTTGTTCGAGGCATCGGCATCCAGCAGCGCGCTGCTGCGCTGGGCTGGCCTTGAAGACGTGCAGGACGTGGACTACCACGCCCTGCGCGAAGTGGACATCGAACGCCTGGCGGACCTGGTGGAAAAGCACCTGGACACCGACCGCCTGCGCGCCCTGTGCGGCCTGCCACAGGAGGCGCCGGCATGCTGCAACTGATCCTCGGTGGCGCCCGCTCGGGCAAGAGCCGCCTGGCCGAACAGCGCGCCGCCGACAGTGGCCTGGCCGTGACCTACATCGCCACCAGCCAGCCGCTGGACGGAGAGATGAACGAGCGGGTGCGCCTGCACCGCCAGCGCCGCCCCGAGCACTGGGGCCTGGTGGAAGAGCCGGTGGAGCTGGCGCGGGTGCTGCGTGAACACGCCAGCGCCAAGCGCTGCCTGCTGGTGGACTGCCTGACCCTGTGGCTGACCAACCTGCTGATGCTCGAAGACCCCGCACGCCTGGCCCACGAGCGCGAAGCGCTGCTGCAGTGCCTGGCCCAGCTGCCGGGCGAAATCATTTTTGTCAGCAACGAGACCGGCCTCGGCGTCGTGCCCCTGGGCGAACTGACCCGTCGCTACGTGGACGAGGCCGGCCTGTTGCACCAGGCCCTGGCCGAACGCTGCCAGCGCGTGACCCTGACCGTCGCCGGCCTGCCCCTTACCCTGAAAGGAACCGACACATGAGCAATGCCTGGTGGCTGAACCCGTGCCAGCCCATCGACACCCTGGTGCTGCAACAGGCCCAGGAACGCCAGCGCCAGCTGACCAAGCCGGCCGGTTCGCTGGGCCCGCTGGAAGACGTGGCGGTGCAACTGGCCGGCCTGCAACACCGCCTGAAGCCGGCGGTGGACAAGGTCTGGATCAGCATTTTCGCCGGTGACCACGGCATCGTCGCCGAGGGCGTGTCGCCGTACCCGCAGGAAGTCACCTGGCAGATGCTGCTCAACTTCGTCAATGGCGGCGCGGCCATCAGCGTGCTTGCCCGCCAGCTGGGCGCGCAACTGGAAGTGGTCGACCTGGGCACCGCCAGCGCCGTCGACAACCTGCCCGGCGTGCGCCACGAACGCGTCGGCCCGGGCACCCGCAACTTCGCCAAGGAGCCGGCCATGACCCGCGCCCAGGGCGAGCAGGCCCTGCAGGTTGGCCGCGACAGCGTGCAGCGCGCCCTGGCCGCCGGCACCCAGCTGTTCATCGGCGGCGAGATGGGCATCGGCAACACTAGCTCGGCCGCGGCCTTGGCCTGCGCCTTGCTGGATTGCCCGATCACCGACCTCGCCGGCCCCGGCACCGGCCTCGACGCTGCGGGCGTCAGCCACAAGGCCCAGGTCATCCAGCGCGCGCTGGAGACTCACGCCAACCTGCCCGCCGACCCGCTGGAACGCCTGCTGTGCTTCGGTGGTTTCGAAGTGGTGGCCCTGGTCGGTGCTTATCTCGCTGCTGCCCAGGCTGGCATCGCCGTGCTGGTGGACGGCTACATCTGCACCGTCGCCGCCCTGGTGGCCACGCGCCTGAACCCCGGTTGCCGTGACTGGCTGCTGTTCGGCCACCGTGGCGCCGAACCGGGCCACCGCCATGTGCTGGCGGCGCTGGACGCCCAGCCGCTGCTGGACCTGGGCCTGCGCCTGGGCGAGGCCAGCGGCGCCGCCCTGGCCGTGCCGCTGCTGCGCCTGGCCTGCGACCTGCACGGGCAGATGGCGACCTTCGCCGAAGCCGCGGTGGCGGACCGCGCCGAATGACCCTGGTGCTGGACCTGCTGCGCCACGGCGAAACCGAACAGGGTGGCGGCCTGCGCGGCAGCATCGACGACGCGCTGACCGCCCATGGCTGGCAGCAGATGCGCGATGCGGTGGCCGAGCGCGGCGGCTGGGATCGCATCATCAGCTCGCCGCTGCAGCGTTGCCGGCTGTTCGCCGAGGCGCTGGCGGCCGAGCGGCAGCTGCCGCTGAGCCTGGAGCCGGGCTTGCAGGAGCTGCACTTCGGCGACTGGGAAGGGCGCAGCGCCGCCGAACTCATGGAGACCGACGAACGTGGCCTGGGCCTGTTCTGGGCCGACCCCTACGGCTTCACGCCGCCTAACGGCGAACCGGTGCTGGCGTTCAGCGCGCGGGTGCTGGGGGCGGTCGAGCGTTTGCAGGCGGCCTATGCCGGCCAGCGCCTGCTGGTGGTTTGCCACGGCGGCGTGATGCGCCTGCTGCTGGCCCGCGCTCGTGGCTTGCCGCGCGAGCAGTTGCTGTCGGTGGAGGCGGGCAATGGCAGCCTGTTCACCCTGGCGGTGGCTTCCGACGGCCACCTGCGCGAGGACGCCTGAGCCATGTTGCCGTTCTGGATCGCCCTGCAATTTCTCAGCAGCCTGCCCGTGCGCCTGGCCGGCATGCCGCCGCCCCAGGCCATGGGTCGCTCGTTGTTGTGCTACCCGCTGGTGGGCCTGCTGTTCGGCGTGCTGTTGTGGGCGCTGAACCTGCTGCTGGCCGGCAGCCCGGCGCTCCTGCACGCCGCCTTGCTGCTCAGCGCCTGGGTTCTGCTCAGCGGCGGCCTGCACCTGGACGGCCTGGCTGACAGCGCCGACGCCTGGCTGGGCGGCTTCGGCGACCGGGCGCGCACCCTGGAAATCATGAAGGACCCGCGCAGCGGGCCCATCGCCGTGGTCACCCTGGTGCTGGTGCTGCTGCTCAAGTTCTGTGCGTTGCTGGCGGTGGTGGACAGCGGCCATGGCGCAATCCTGCTGATTGCGCCGTTGCTGGGTCGCGCGTCGTTGCTGGGCCTGTTCCTCAGCACGCCTTACGTGCGTGCGGGCGGCCTGGGCCAGGCACTGGCCGACCATCTGCCACGCGCGGCGGGGCGTGGGGTGTTGCTGCTCAGCGCCGTGGCCTGTGTGTTACTGGCGGGCGTCAAGGCCCTGTGGATACTGGCCATCGCCCTGGCCGCCGGCCTCTGGCTGCGCCAGCTGATGGTGCGCCGCCTGGGCGGCACCACCGGCGACACCGCCGGGGCGTTGCTGGAGTTGCTGGAGATGATCGTGCTGGTGGCCTGGGCCCTGATGGCCTGAAGCCAGGCGGACCTCCTGTGGGAGCTGGCTTGCCAGCGAGCTTTTAGGGGCCTCGACAACTCGCTGGCAAGCCAGCTCCCACAGGGCTTGGCAGCCGCCGCAGGCATGGGGCTCGCTATGCGCTTGCGCCACGGCGGCTGGAAAGGACAATCGCCACCAGGATCAACGCCCCACCCAGCAGCATCCGCAACGTCGGCGTCTCACTGAAGATCACCCAGGCAAACGCAATCCCGTAGACCGGCTCCAGGGCGAACACCACCGCAGCGGTGCGCGCCTTGATCACCGCCAGGCTGGCGACGAACAGGCTGTGGGCGATGCCGGTGCAGAAAACTCCCAAAAGGCCGATCCACAACCAGTCCATGGCGCTGACCGCCGCCAATTGCGGCCACGCGGCCGGCACCAGGCACAGGGCGACCACGGCGTTCTGGCAAAGCGCCGCCTGCACCGGCGGCACCCGCGTGCCGCCTGCGCGGTTGACCAGCGACAGCACGGCGAAGGTCAGCCCCGAGCACACCGCCCACAGCAGGCCGGTGGTGGCCTGGCTGGCGACGTCGAACGCCGGGGTCACCAGCACCAGGCCAAAGCTCACCAGCAGCACCAGCAGCACCTCGTTGCGGCGAATGCGCTCGCGGAACACCAGGCCTTCCAGCAGCACGGTGAACGCCGGGAAGCTGGCGAAGCCCAGGGTAGCCACGGCCACGCCAGCCAGCTTCACGGCGATGAAAAAACTCACCCAGTGCGCTGCCAGCAGGCCGCCGGCGCCCAGTAGCCGACCCCAGTCCGCCGCTTGCAACTGCTGCCAGCCGCGCCGGGCCAGGCCGAGGAACGCGACCAGCGCCGCCACCGCGAACAGCGCCCGGCCAAACACGATGACCACCGCGCTGGCAGTGGCCAGCTTGCCGAACACCCCGGCCAGGCCAAAGAACAAGGCGCCGAAATGCAGGGCGGCGAGGGCGGTGCGGTGGTTCATGTGATGTCCTTATCCAGGGAACGGCACTGTCATTTTATTGTTGCACGAGCGTCATGGTCATTTCATGACGCCGTCGCAAGCTTGTGCAAACCCTGACGGAAGCCTGCCCATGACCAGCGCCCAGTTTCCCAAGCCAACCGGCAAGCAGCGCGTGCGCACCTTGTGGATTTCCGACGTACACCTGGGCACTCGTGATTGCCAGGCCGAGCACCTGTCACGCTTCCTCAAGACTTACCACGCCGACCGCATCTACCTGGTGGGCGACATCATCGACGGCTGGAAAATGCGCGGCGGCATGTACTGGCCCCAGGCGCACACCAACGTCATCCGCCGGCTGCTGACCATGAGCAAGCGTGGCACCGAGGTGATCTACGTCACCGGCAACCACGACGAATTCCTGCGCCGCTATTCCAAGCTGATCCTGGGCAACATCCAACTGGTGGACGAGGCCGAGCACGTCACCGCCGACGGTCGCCGGCTGCTGGTGATCCACGGCGACCAGTTCGACGTCATCACCCGCTACCACCGCTGGCTCGCCTTCCTGGGGGATTCGGCCTACGAATTCACCCTTACCCTGAACCGCTGGCTCAACCACTGGCGGGCGCGTTACGGCTATGGCTACTGGTCGCTGTCGGCGTACCTCAAGCACAAGGTCAAGACCGCGGTCAGCTTCATCAGCGACTTCGAGGAGGCCATCGCCCACGAGTGCGTGAAGCGCGGCTTCCATGGCGTGGTGTGCGGGCACATTCACCACGCCGAGATTCGCCAGGTGGGCGAGGTGGAATACCTCAACTGCGGCGATTGGGTGGAGTCGTGCACGGCGCTGATCGAGCATTGGGACGGCCAGATCGAGCTGTACCGCCTGGCGGATGCACAGGCCGCGCAACTGGCCGAAGCCACCGCAGTCACCCCGTAGCAGCGGCCGAAGGCCGCGTCCCAGGCCCCACGCTCACGCCGGCATATTGGCCAGTGCTTCGCGGTACAGCGACCGCTTGGGTTCGGCGAATACCCGCGCCAGCATCGGCTCGAAGAACGCCAGGGGCAGGTGCTCGTAGGCCGGGTCGAACGCCGCGGCGTCGTACTTGGCGCAGAACTCGATGGTCTGCCGGTACTGCGGGTGGTCCTGGAATTGCTCGCGCAGGTGGCGGTCCATGCCCAGGTGGTGGAAGAAGTAATAGCCCTGGAATATCCCGTGCTTCTCCACCATCCAATGGTTCTCGGGGCTGACGAACGGCTTGAGGATGGCCGCGGCGATGTCCGGGTGGTTGTAGCTGGCCAGGGTGTCGCCGATGTCGTGCAACAGCGCGCACACCACGTATTCCTCGTCGCGGCCATCGCGGTGGGCGCGGGTGGCGGTCTGCAGCGAGTGGGTCAGGCGGTCCACCGGGAAACCGCCGAAGTCACCGTCCAGCAGGCGCAGGTGGGTGAGAATACGCTGGGGCAGCTGGCGGGCGTACTGGGCAAAGTCGTTGGCAATAATGGCCCAGTCCTGCTCGGTGCCATCCTTCATGTGGGTGAAGCGTGCTTGGTCGCTCATCTCGGCTCCGTCTGTCGCGGGTTGCGGCGAGTATAGACGCAGTTGTCAAAAGCCCACTTTGCCCACCAGCATGTCGCGGTACATCACGAAGTCGCCGAACAGGCTGTACAGCGGGTGGCGGAAGGTCGCCGGGCGGTTCTTCTCGAAGAAGAAATGGCCCACCCAGGCGAAGCTGTAGCCGGCCAGCGGCAGGGCGATCAACAACAGCCAGCTGCCGCTGGCGACAATCCAGGCCACCAGCGCGATCACAAGGCTGGTGCCGACGAAATGCAGCCGGCGGCACGTGCTGTTGCTGTGCTCGGCCAGGTAATAGGGATAGAAATCCCTGAAGCTTGCAAACTCATGGCTATTGTTCACGACGGCAGTCTCGCAGACGATCAATGGGACTACGTGGCACCTTATTTAAGTCTAGAGTGAACGACAAGGCGGGCCAGTGGCCGAGGGCGCCAGTTTCGTATCTTTTGACACAATTGCCACGGTTTGAAAGGAATGGGGCGGCAGCGGCATGAGCGAACGGACCACATCGGCCAGTTGGGCCGGGGGCATTGTCAAGGCGCTGGAACTGGAAGGGCTGGACTGCCGGGCGCTGTTCGCCCAGCTGGGGCTCGACTACGGCGCGCTGGACGATCCCGATGCACGTTTTACCCAGGACTCCATGACCCGTCTCTGGACCCTGGCCGTCGAGCTGTCAGGCAACCCGGCCATTGGCCTGAACATGGCGCGGGTGGTGCGCCCGGCGTCCTTCCATGTGGTGGGCTACGCGCTGATGTCCAGCCGCACCCTGGCCGAGGGCTTCGAACGGCTGGTGCGCTACCAGCGCATCATCGCCGAAAGCGCCGACGTCAGCTTCAAGCTGCTGCCCGAGGGCTACGGCCTGATCGTCACCGTGCACGGCGACCACCTGCCACCCACCCGCCAGAGCGCCGAGGCCTCGCTGGCGTGCGCCTTATCGCTGTGCGGCTGGCTGTGCGGGCGTGTGCTGCAGCCACGCAAGGTGCTGATCCAGGGCAGCCAGCCCCATGACCTCGCGCCTTACCAGCAGGCCTTTCACGCGCCGCTGGTGTTCGGCGCGCCCTACGATGCATTGATTTTCGAACGCACTGACATGGAGGAACCGCTGGCCACCGCCAACGAGGCCATGGCCGCGCTGCATGACCGCTTTGCTGGTGAATACCTGGCGCGTTTCTCCGAAAGCCGCGTGACCCACCAGGCGCGCCAGGTGCTGTGCCGGCTGCTGCCCCAGGGCGAGCCCAAGCGCGAGGCGGTGGCCCAGGTGCTGCACCTGTCCCAGCGCACCTTGCAGCGGCGCTTGCAGGACGAGGGCACCAGCTTCCAGGCGCTGCTGGATGACACCCGCCGCGAGCTGGCCGAGCAGTACCTGGCCCAGCCGCACATGACCTTGCTGGAAGCCGCCTACCTGTTGGGCTTTGCCGACCCCAGCAACTTCTTCCGCGCCTTCCGGCGCTGGTTCGACACCACGCCGGGTGAATACCGCGCGCGCCTGCTGGGCAGCGAGCTGGTCGAGGTCAGTGCCGCCAGAACGCCGGCATGCACAGCACCAGCACCGTGATGATCTCCAGCCGGCCCAGCAGCATGCCGCCGGACAGAATCCACTTGGCGGCGTCCGGCAGCCCGGCGAAGTTGCCGGACGGGCCGATGGCCTCGCCCAGCCCCGGGCCCACGCCGGACACGGTGCTGGCGGCGCCGGTCAGCGCGGTCATCCAGTCCAGGCCCAGCAGCGACAGGGCCAGGGCGATGCCGCTGATGGTGATGGCGAAGAAGAACGAGAACGTCAGGATCGAGCGCACGATGTCTTCGTCCAGGCGGTGACCGTTGTACTTCTGGCGGATCACCGCGCGCGGGTGGATCAGCTGGTTGAGGTTGGCCTTGAGCAGGATGTAGGCCACCTGGAAGCGGAAAATCTTCACCCCGCCGGCGGTAGAGCCCGAGCAGCCGCCAATGAACCCCAGGTAGAAGAACAGCATCAGGGCGAAGTTGCCCCACAGGCTGTAGTCGCCCAGGGCAAAGCCGGTGGTGGTGACCACCGAGGTCACGTTCAGCGCCACGTGGCGCAGCGCCGTCCACCACGGCAGGTTGGTCTGCCACCAGTACCAGGTGGTCATCACCAGCCAGGTCACCAGCAGCAGGCCGAGGAACCCCTGCACCTGCTCGTCGCGCAGCAGCGCCCGGCGGTTGCCGCGCAGGGTGGCCACGTACAGGGTGAACGGCAGGCTGCCGAGGATCATCACCACCACCGCCACCCAGTGCACCGCTGGCTGCGACCACTTGGCCAGGGACTGGTCGGAGGTGGAGAAACCGCCGGTGGAAATCGCCGACATGGCGTGGTTGATGGCGTCGAACACGCTCATGCCCGCGGCCCAGAAGGCCAGGCTGCCCAGCGCGGTGATGCCGATGTACACCAGCACGATGGACTTGGCCACCATGTGCGAGCGCGGCATGACCTTCTCCGAGCGGTCCGAGGACTCGGTCTGGAACAGGCGCATACCGCCCACCCGCAGCAACGGCAGGATCGCCACCGCCATGCCGATGAAGCCGATGCCGCCCAGCCAGTGCAGCAGCGAGCGCCACATCAGGATGCCCGGGGACATGCTGTCCAGGCCGCTGAGCACGGTGGAGCCGGTGGCGGTGATGCCCGACATGCTCTCGAAGAAGGCGTCGGTGTAGCTGGTGTGCTCGGTGAGCACGAAGGGCAAGGCGGCGAACACGCACACCACCAGCCAGCTGGACACGGTCAGCAGGTACATGTCGCGCGGGCGCAGGTTGACGTTGTCCGGGCGGCCGGGGACCAGCAGCGCCAGGCCGGCGACGAAGGTGATCAGGCTCGACCACAGGAAGGACGGCAGGTCGCCGGTGTGGCCGAAGATCAGCAGGGTGGCCATGGGGACGACCATGCTGATCGCCAGGGTGATCAGGAAGATGCCGATGATAAAGCCAATGATGCGCAGGGTCGGCAACGCCATGGAGTCCGCTCGGGGCTGAAAAAAGAAGGGCGCCATTCTACCTGCGGGTCTGTGCATGTAAACCCGGCAAGGGTTTGCTCGTTATGTCTAGAATAGGTGCTCTTTCACTGTTCAGGAGGTGGCCGATGGAGGCCCTCGACGCATTGCTCAACCGTGTATCCGTTCCGCGCCTGGTGGAGCCCGCGCCGTCGGCGCAACAGCGTGAAGTGCTGTTCCAGGCCGCCCTGCGCGCGCCGGACCATGGCCAGCTGCGGCCCTGGCGGTTCCTGACCGTGGAAGGCGCGGCCCGCGAGCAGCTGGGTGAAATCCTGGCCGAGGCGGTGCAGCTCAAGGGCGACGCCACCCCGGCGGCGCTGGAGAAAGCCCGTGGCATGCCGCTGCGGGCGCCGCTGGTGGTCGTGGTGGTGGCGCGCCTGCAGGATCACTTCAAGGTGCCCAAGGCCGAGCAACTGCTGGCGGCCGGTTGCGCGGCGCAGAACATCCTGCTGGCGGCGTTCGCCCAGGGCATCGGCGCGGTGTGGCGCACCGGCGAGCTGGCCTACGCCCCGCACGTGGCCAAGGGCCTGCGGCTGGGCGAGGGTGAGGAGGTGATTGCCTTCCTGTACCTGGGCACGCCGCTGAACCCGCCGCGCGAGGCGCCGGTGGTCAGCACCGCCGACTACGTCAGCGCCTGGTCGGCCTGATAGGCCTGGCTTTTGACGCGGCCTGCGGCCGCTGCTACAGGGGTATGTTCCGTAGCAGCGGCCGCAGGCCGCGTCAGGCGGCGGTCACTGGGGTCAGCGGCAGGTCCAGGGTGGCCATGAAGCCGCCCTGGGGATGGTTGGCCAGGCTCAGGTTGCCGCCGTGGCGTTCCACCGCCCGCCGCGCAATGGCCAGCCCCAGGCCATGGCCCGCTGCGGTCTGCCCAGGGGCCCGGTAGAACGGCTCGCCCAGCTGCGCCAGGTGCTCGTCCGCTACCCCCGGCCCATGGTCGCGTACGCTCAACTCCACGTGCTCGTTCACCAGCCGCGCGCTCAGCTCGATGGGCTGGTCCTCGGGGTTGAAGCGCAAGGCGTTGCGCACCAGGTTATCCACCGCCCGCTCGATCATGGTCGGCCAGCCGGTCAGGGTCAGGCCCGGTTCACAGTCAATCTTGATCTGCTGTTCCGCCGCGCTCAGGCGCGCATCGTTGCGCACGCTTTTCAGCACCGTGGCCACGTCCACCGGCTCGGCGGTGGCGTGCTCGGCGTCCAGCCGCGCCAGGGTCAGGATCTCGCTGATCAGCGCTTCCAGGCGGTCGCACTCGCGGGTCAGGCGCGGCCACAGGCGTTCGCGCTGCTCGGGCTCGGCGCGCTCGGCCAGGGCCAGGGCGATGCGCAGGCGCGCCAGCGGCGAGCGCAGCTCGTGGGAGACGTCGCGCAGCAGTTGCCGCTGGCTGCCGATCAGGCTTTGCAGGCGGCCGCCCATGCGGTTGAAGTCGTTGGCCAGCACGCCGAACTCGTCGCGCCGCTTGGCCAGCTGCGCCAGGCTGTTCTGCTGGTAGGTGGTCTGCCCCAGTTCATGCACCGCGCCGCGCAGGCGGCTGAGCGGGCGGGTGATGGACAGGGTCACCAGCAGGCTGAACAGGGTCAGCACCACCAGGGCAATACCCAGCGCACTGAGCGGCCACACCAGGCTCTGGCGGCGCCAGGCGTCCAGTTCCGGGTGGGCGATGCGGTAGATCAGCAGGTAGGTGTCGCCGGTCTTGGGGCTGGTGTATTCGGCGGTCAGGCGCCGCCAGGGCAGGGGGCGGTCGTCATTGCCGTCGCTCTGGCGCGCCTCGAAGGCTGCCGCGCGGCGCGGGAAGGTGCCGGGCACCACCGCTTCGCCGGCTTCGTTGAGCACCTGCACATCGATGTGGTAACGCCACTTGCGCTCTTCCAGCAGCTGCTGGGCCGCGTCCTGGCCGTCTTTCTCGTACGTCTGCACCCAGGTCTGCGCGAGGTTGTGCAGGCCGGGGTGGCGGCTGAGAATCCAGGTGTCCTGGTTCAATACGTGGCCCAGCAGGATCGACAGGCCGGCGACGAGGGCGATGGCCAGCCAGAAGCTTGCCAGGATGCGCCAGAACAATGATCGCAAGGGGAGTACCTCAAATGCAGAAGCCCGGACACGCGTGAGCGTGCCGGGCGGGGGTCAACGATAGGTGAAGCTTACTGGGCTTTCTGGTCCTTTTGGGCCTTCCACGCCTGGAACTCTTTCCATTCGGCGCGGCGAGCGTCCTGTTGCTTCTTCATTTCGTCGAACTGTTTCTGCTGGGTCGGGTTCAGCACGGCGCGGATGTCGGCGCGGGCCTTGTCATGCTTGGCGGTGATCTCGTCCTTCATCGCCTTCTGGTCGGCTGCCGGCAGCTTTTCCAGGTACTTGTGCAGCACTTCGCGGTCGATGTGGCGTTCTTCACCCATCAGCTGGCCGATTTTCTGACGCTGTTCGGGGCTCAGGTCCAGCTTGGCGAAACCGTCGCGCGGGCCGCGCTCGTGGTGCATGCCAGGGCCGCCGAAGCCAGGGCCGCCAGGACCGAAGCCTGGGCCATCGCCGCCTTCAGGTGCAGCCATGGCAACGGCGGGCAGGGCGGCGGCGAACATCAGAGCCATAAGGGTCTTGCGCATGGTGAATCTCCTTGTCTCGTTGCCGGTGGTATCAACCGGATGAGCTCAGTTTATGGAGATCAAGGTCAGCTGCAGTCAGTGGACGGTAAAGCTTAGGTAAAGACGTCTAGAGCGGGGGTTTACACAAACAACCGCGTCATCTGCATCGCGGCCAAGGCCGGCTCCTACGCCGATCGTGTAGGAGCCGGCCTTGGCCGCGATGGGGATGACGCGATGTTTGAATAATCACTCGGCGTAGTAGTAGCCGCGGCTGCGCAGCGCGACGATGCGCGGGCGGCCGTCGGCGTGGGGGCCGATCTTCTTGCGCAGGTTGCTCACGTGCATGTCCAGGCTGCGGTCGTACAGGGTCAGCTTGCGGCCCAGGGCGATCTGCGCCAGCTCCTGCTTGTCCAGCGGCTCGCCGGGCTGGCGCAGCAGGGCTTCGAGCAGGCGGCTCTCGGAGATGGTCAGGGTGATGTCGTGCTCGTCGATGGTCACCACGCCGCGCGCCTGGCTGAAGCACAGGTCGCCCAGTTCCAGCTGGCCGCTGGCGGCGCTGGGGTGGCTGCGGCGCAGTACGGCGCGCAGGCGTGCGGTCAGCTCGCGCGGGTCGCAGGGCTTGGCCAGGTAGTCATCGGCGCCCAGCTCCAGGCCCAGGATACGGTCCAGCGGCTCGCCGCGGGCCGACAGCATCAGCACCGGCAGGTCGGGGTGTTCGTTGCGCAGTTGCTTGAGCAGCTCCAGGCCGCTGCCGTCGGGCAGCATCACGTCCAGCACCACGGCTGCCGGGGACAGCTCGGCCAGGGCCTTGCGGGCGCTGCCGCCGTCATGGCAGGCGCGCACCACGAAGCCTTCCTGGCTCAGCCAGCTGCCAAGCAGCTCGCACAATTCCACGTCATCATCAATCAGTAACAGATCGCTCATGAAACTCTCAATTCAACCATTGCCGACGTTGTCTACGCCCGCCGCTGATAAAGATACCGCACATGGCGGCCAACAAGGCCACGCCGCCGCCGGTAACAAACCATTGCTGTTGCTCGGTCAGCAGGCGCACGCCTGGCGCCATCTTGCCCTGGGCTTCCTGCAACTGCAGTTTGAGCCGCTGGATTTCCTGGTTCAGGTCGGCCCGGGCCCGCTCGCTGTCCTTGAGCCGCTGCTGCAGGTCGCTGACCTGGCTGCCGGCGTTCAGTGCCAATGGCGTGGAAGGCTCGTCGGCCTGGGCATCGCCGGCACCGAGCAGGAGCAGCACGAACAGCGAAAACAGCACACTCTGGCGCATACAGACTCCCGATTCTGTCGATTGTTCGGCAGGTTGTCGGCAGTCGTGGGGGAATGATGAGCAATGGATCAGTACAAAGAAACAGTTTTTTGCAGCACAAACGACGTAGCCGCTGCCGTCAGGCTGCGCTGGCCTGTATCAACACCGGAAAACTCCAGCGAGGCACAGGGCCAGCGCAGCCTGGCGGCAGCGGCTACGCGTTAGTGGCAGCGGGGGTTACGGCAGGGTCTGCTTGAACGGCTTGACCAGTACGTCGGCGTACACGCCGGCTTCCACGAACGGGTCGGCACCGGCCCATTCCTGGGCGGCGGCCAGGGATTCGAACTCGGCCACGATCAGGCTGCCGGAGAAGCCGGCGGCGCCCGGGTCGTTGCTGTCTACCGCCGGGTGCGGGCCGGCCAGGACCAGGCGACCGTCATCCTTGAGCTTCTCCAGGCGCGCCAGGTGGGCTGGGCGCACGCTCAGGCGTTTGTCCAGCGAGTTTGGCGTGTCGGTGGCAATGATTGCGTAGAGCATGTCAGTCCTCGGTCTTCGGGGTGGTGGTGTCTGCGTCATGCAGGTGGCGGGACAGGTAGATGCCCTGGCCTACCAGGAACAGCAGGGTCATGCCCAGGCTGCCGAAGACCTTGAAGTCCACCCAGATGCTCTGGAAGGTAAAGGCCACGAACAGGTTGGCGGCGCCGCTGAACAGGAAGAAGATGATCCAGGCCACGTTCAGGCGCGCCCACACGGCGTCCGGCAGGGTCAGGGCGTGGCCCATCAGGCGCTTGATCAGCAGGCGGTCGCCAATGAAATGGCTGCCGGTGAAGGCCAGGGCAAACAGCCAGTTGACCACCGGTGCCTTCCATTTCAGGAAGGTCTCGCTGTGGAACGCCAGGGTCAGGCTGCCGAACACCAGGCACGCGGCCAGGGTCAGCCATTGGCTCTTCTCCAGCTTGCGCTGGGTGACGAACAGGATGCCGTAGACGATGATCGAGCTGGCGATCAGCACACCGGTGGCGCTGAAGATGCCGCCCAGGGTGACCTGCTGGCCGGCGACTTCGACGGTGCGTGGGTCAAGCTTGTAGACGATGAAAAACAGGAACAGCGGGATGAAATCGATGAATTGTTTCACAGTGGCAGCCAGAAGCAGGATGTGACGGCATAATAACAAACATCAAAGACAGCGAAAGCGCCACCACATGAATGTTGACCTGCACTGCCACAGCACCGCCTCCGACGGCTCCCTCTCGCCGACCGAGCTGGCTGCGCGCGCCCACGCCAATGGCGTGCGGGTACTGGCGCTGACCGACCACGACACCCTCGAAGGCCTGCCCGAGGCCCGCGAAGCCACGCGGGCGCTGGGCATGCAGTGGGTGAGCGGGGTGGAAATGTCCTGCACCTGGGGCGGCGCCACCATCCACGTGTTGGGCTACGGCTTCGAACTCGACGCGCCACCGTTGGTCGCCGCGGTGGAAGCCCTGCACACCGGCCGCTGGCTGCGCGCCGAGGAAATCAGCCGACGACTGGCGCTCAAGGGCATGCCCGGCGCCCTCGAAGGCGCACGCGCCATCCAGCAGGAGCTGGGCGACAGCGGCAACGCCCCGGCGCGCCCGCACTTCGCCGATTTCCTGGTGCGCCAGCACTACGTGAAAGACCGCGCCGAAGCCTTCCGCAAGTGGCTGGGCGCCGGCAAGCTGGGTGACGTCAAGCTGCACTGGCCTACGCTGGAAGAGACCGTCGGCACCCTGCGCGCCGCAGGCGCGTGGGTGAGCCTGGCGCACCCGCTGCATTACGATTTCACCCGCAGCAAGCGCCGCAAGCTGATTGCCGACTATATTCAAGCCGGTGGCCAGGCAATCGAAGTGGTGAATGGCATGCAGCCTGCCGAACAGGTGGGCACCCTGTCGATCCTGGCGCGCGAGTTCGGTCTGCTGGTCAGCGCCGGCAGTGATTTCCATGGTCCAGGGGCCTGGTCCGAGATCGGTGTGTACCGACCCGTACCAGAGGACTTGCCACCTTTATGGTGCCGGTTCAAACATGAGCAGCCACTCGTCGTCTGACCAACAGGTAGAGAACGTGAGTCAATTCTTCCAGATTCATCCGGAAAACCCTCAGCCGCGCCTGATCAAACAGGCCGTGGAGATCATCCGCAAGGGCGGCGTGGTGATCTACCCCACCGACTCTTCCTACGCCATGGGCTGCCAGATCGGTGACAAGGGTGCCATCGAGCGCGTGCGCCGCCTGCGCAAGCTGGACGACAAGCACAACTTCACCCTGATCTGCCGCGACCTGTCGCAACTGGGGCTGTTCGCCAAGATCGACACCGGCGCGTTCCGCCTGCTGAAGGCGCACATTCCCGGGCCCTACACCTTTATTCTCAACGCCACCCGCGAGGTGCCGCGCCTGTTGTTGCACGACAAGCGCCGCACCATCGGCCTGCGCGTGCCTGACCACCCCATCTCCCACGCGCTGCTGGAAGAGTTGGGCGAGCCGCTGATGAGCGTGAGCCTGATCATGCCCGGCGAGACCCTGCCCATGACCGACCCCTACGAGATGCGCCAGCTGCTGGAGCACCACGTGGACCTGATCATCGACGGCGGTTTCGGTGGCGTGTCGGCGTCGACGGTGATCAACCTGGCCGACGGCGAACCGCAGGTGGTGCGCGTGGGCTGTGGCGACCCGTCGCCGTTCATGGCCGAGGCGTGAGTGGCGTGACCATCGCTGAAAACACGCCTGCCGTAGACGAACCGCGTGTGCCCGAGCAGCTGGCGCTGGTGTATGGCCAGTCGTTCACGGAAATGCCCGTGGACCTGTACATCCCGCCCGACGCCCTGGAAGTCTTCCTCGAAGCCTTCGAGGGCCCGCTGGACCTGCTGCTGTACCTGATTCGCAAGCAGAACATCGACATCCTCGACATTCCCGTGGCGGAAATCACCCGCCAGTACATGGGCTACGTCGAGCTGATGAAGACCGTGCGCCTGGAACTGGCCGCCGAGTACCTGGTGATGGCCGCCATGCTCGCCGAGATCAAGTCGCGCATGCTGCTGCCGCGCTCGGCCGAGGCCGAGGTGGAAGAAGACGACCCGCGTGCGGAGCTGATCCGTCGGCTGCAGGAGTACGAGCGGTTCAAGGCGGCGGCCGAGAACCTCGATGGCCTCAAGCGCCTGGGTCGTGACATTTACGTGCCGCAGCTGGATGCGCCCCAGGCCAAGGTGCGCAAGCTGGTGCCTGACGTGGCGCTGGAGGAGGTGCTGTTGGCCATGGCCGAGGTGATGCGGCGGGGGGACCTGTTCGAGAGCCACCAGGTGAGCCGTGAGGCGTTGTCGACCCGCGAGCGCATGAGTGAGGTGCTGGAGCGGTTGAAGGGCGGGGGCTTTGTGCCGTTTGTTGAGTTGTTTACCAAGGAGGAGGGCAAGTTGGGGGTGGTGGTGACGTTTATGGCCATCCTGGAGCTTGTGAAGGAATCGTTGGTGGAATTGGTGCAGAATGAGCCGTTTGCGGCGATTCATGTCCGCGCAAGAGCGGAGTAGTACAGCAGAGCAGCTACGCCGCGAACTGCTTTTGATCTTGATCCCGTGCGGCCTTTGATCTTGATTGTGTGCCCCGTAAAGCGCCAGGGCCGACTGGAGGCGTTGACCGAGCGGTCCACGGCGTAGCCGGGGAAGACGGAACCGGAGACGCTTCTATTCCGGGCCGTCGGCCGCTTGGGCGACGCCGGAGGGAGGGGACCCGCAGCGAAGCGGAGGGACCAAGCAGGGGCAAGCCCTTTTTGGTTACTTTTTGGGGCGTTTGCCAAAAAGTGACCCGGCGTAAGGCCGGAAAGGTGACTGTGCATCACCCTCGGTAATGGATATGTTCATAATTTGTGGATCCCGCTTTTGAGGGTTTCGGACATATCCATTTTCGTGGTGCGACCACCGACCGTTTCGCCCTTACGGCGACTCCCTTTTTGGCAGTCGCCCCAAAAAGGAAGCAAAAAGGGCTCGCCCCTGCTTGGGCCCTCCGCTGCGCTACGGGTCCCCTCCTTCCGGCGTCGCCCAGGCGGCAAAACGGCCCCCGCTAACAAAGCGGGCGGGCTGCCGTTTCCTTCGGCTGCGCCGAAGGGCCCTGCGGGCTGCCGCCTGGTCAACGCCTCCAGTCGGCCCTGGCGCTTAACGGGGCCAAGATCAAAAGCCGGATCAAAAGCAAAGCAAGATCAAGATCAAGATCACTAGCAACGGCAAGAGCTGCAGAGAGCGCTGGATCAGAATTGTGAACAAGAGCCAATAGATGAATTTGACCGAACCCCGCGAGCTGGCCTCCCTGCTCGAAGCCTTCCTGCTCGCCTCCGGCAAGCCGCAATCGCTGGACCGCCTGTACGAGCTGTTCGAGGAAACCGAGCGCCCCGAGCCTGCTGTGTTCAAGAAGGCCCTGGACCTGCTGCGCAAAAGCTGCGACAGCCGCTCCTTCGAGCTGGTGGAGGTGGCCTCCGGCTACCGCCTGCAGATCCGCGAAAAGTTCGCGCCCTGGGTCGGCCGGCTGTGGGAAGAGCGCCCGCAGCGCTATTCCCGTGCGCTGCTGGAAACCCTGGCGCTGATTGCCTATCGCCAGCCCATTACCCGTGGCGAGATCGAGGACGTGCGGGGCGTGGCGGTGAACAGCAACATCACCAAGACCCTGCTCGAGCGCGAGTGGATTCGCGTGGTGGGCTACCGCGAGGTGCCGGGTCGGCCGGCGATGTTCGCCACTACCAAGGCGTTCCTCGACCACTTCAACCTGAAGAACCTCGACGACCTGCCGCCGCTGGCCGAGCTGCGCGAGATCGAGCCCGAGCCGCTGGTCGAGGACCTGGATGAAGATCCGCCGGTGCCCGCGCACCTGCAGGCCCTGGCTGATGCCAGTGCCGAGCCGGGCGAGGAGGGCGAGGCGCCGAAGGAGGAAACCAGCTTCCACACCCTGCTGGCCGAACTCGACAGCATGGAACAGGGTCTCAAGACTGACTTCGACGATTTGCTCGACGCGCCCCTGGCCCCCTTCGACGAGACGGAAGACGGCGAGGAGGAGCAAGAGCCCCGCCACGAGTGAGTGCCCATGAGCAGCAAGGATCCCTGTATCGGTGTCTGCAAGTTCAACGATGACGTCTGCGTGGGGTGCGGGCGCACCAAGCGTGAAATCAAGGGCTGGAAGAAGCTGGGCAAGGGCGAGCGGCGCGAGGCGCTGGCCCAGGCGCACCTGCGTTTGCTGGCGCTGGGTGCCACCGGCCGACGGAAAAAGAAATAACCCACGCTATTTCGACTAGTCTCAGGTGCGCAACGCCGCACATGCGCGTATGATTCGCGACCCTTCGGGCGACATGAACGCCCCACATCACACACCGGGAGGTGCTAAAAGATGAGTGAACCTATCAAGCCAGAAGTCCAGGAAATGGGCCCCGCCGGCGAAAAACTGCAGAAAGTCCTGGCCCGTATCGGCGTCGGCTCGCGTCGCGACGTGGAAGCCTGGATCGGCGAAGGCCGCATCAAGGTCAACGGCGTGGCCGCCACCCTGGGCCAGCGCGTCGACCTGCACGACGCCATCAGCGTCGACGGCAAGGTGATCAAGCGCGAAGAAGCCTCGGAAACCGTGCGCCGCGTGATCATCTACAACAAGCCGGACGGCGAGATCTGCACCCGTGACGACCCGGAAGGCCGCCCGACCGTGTTCGACCGCCTGCCGCGCCCGCGCGAAGGCCGCTGGATCAACATCGGCCGCCTGGACATCAACACCACCGGCCTGCTGATGTTCACCACCGACGGTGAGTTGGCCAACCGCCTGATGCACCCGTCCTACGAGATGGACCGTGAATACGCCGTGCGCGTGCGCGGTGAAGTCGACGACGACATGCTGCTGCGCCTGAAGAACGGCGTGATCCTGGAAGACGGCCCGGCGCGGTTCACCGACATCCAGGTGGCACCGGGTGGTGAAGGCTTCAACCACTGGTACCACTGCGTGGTCATGGAAGGCCGCAACCGTGAAGTGCGTCGCCTGTGGGAATCCCAGGGCCTGGTGGTCAGCCGCCTGAAGCGCGTGCGTTTCGGCCCGGTGTTCCTCAACTCCGACCTGCCCATGGGCCGCTGGCGCGAACTGAGCCAGCACGAAGTGGACGTGCTCAGCGCCGAAGTGGGCCTGAGCGCCGTGGCCATGCCGACCATGAGCACCAAGAGCAAGGACAAGCTGGACCGCATGCAGCGCAAGTCGTCGCGCCCCATGGCCCGCAGCGAGCGCGTGCGCACCCTGCGCCCTGCCCACGACGGTGCCGCCGGTGCCGAGCGCCCAGCCCGCGCGCCACGTCTGGAAGAAGGCGAGCGCCCGGCGCGCAAGCCACGCGGTGACGCACCGGCCCCGCGCCGTGGCGAAGCGCCGGCCCGCAAGGACGGTCGTGGTTCGGCGGTGGCCGAGCGCCCGGCCGACATGAACAAGCGTCCAGCCAAGCCAGGTGCCCAGCGCCCAGGCCTGAAGCTGTCGGACGACAGCAAGCGCCGTGGCCCAGCCGCGGACAAGCGTGCGCCGGTCACCCGCCGCAAGCCCAAGCCTGAGTAATCAGCGCGCTTGAACTGCAAACGCCAGCCTTCGGGCTGGCGTTTTGCATTCTGGCGTGTGGAAAATTGCCGTTGCAGGCTGTAAACATTTGTTTACGATCGTGGCGTTGGCCAAAAGCTCGCTGGCAAGCCAGCTCCCACAGGGAACATTGGGGCAATGTGGGAGCTGGCTTGCCAGCGAGCTGTTAGGGTGTAAAGAAATGTTTCCACTCGTGCACTAATTTGTAACATTCCCTGCCTTTTTTCCCTCTTGCCAGCCTCGACCCCTCGCGCTCTGATGCCCGGCGTGTACAATGCGCGCCCTTTACTGTGGCACCCTGCGTTAACGCGCGCCTGTCTACCGCCTCATCACGAGTGGGGCGGGTCCGTTCCGTCACAGATAAAAATAACCAGGTGACCAACACAATGAGTGCACAAGACTCATCCGGCCAGCTCAAGCGCGGCCTGAAAAATCGACACATCCAATTGATTGCCCTCGGCGGTGCCATCGGCACCGGGCTGTTCCTCGGCTCGGCCGGGGTGCTCAAGTCGGCCGGGCCCTCGATGATCCTCGGCTACGCCATCTGCGGTTTCATCGCCTTCATGATCATGCGCCAGCTGGGCGAGATGATCGTCGAAGAGCCGGTGGCCGGCTCGTTCAGCCATTTCGCGCACAAGTACTGGGGCGGCTTCGCCGGCTTTCTGTCGGGCTGGAACTGCTGGGTGCTGTACATCCTGGTGGGCATGTCGGAACTGACCGCAGTTGGCAAGTACGTGCACTACTGGTGGCCGGAGATCCCGACCTGGGTCTCGGCCGCGGTGTTCTTCGTCATGATCAACGCCATCAACCTGGCCAACGTCAAGGTGTTCGGCGAGGCCGAGTTCTGGTTCGCCATCATCAAGGTGGCGGCCATCGTCGGCATGATCGCCCTGGGCAGCTACCTGCTAGTCAGCGGCCACGGCGGCCCGCAGGCCTCGGTCAGCAACCTGTGGGACCACGGCGGCTTCTTCCCCAATGGCGTCAAGGGCCTGGTGATGGCGCTGGCAATCATCATGTTCTCGTTCGGCGGCCTGGAAATGCTCGGCTTCACCGCTGCCGAGGCCGACCAGCCCAAGACCGTGATTCCCAAGGCCATCAACCAAGTCATCTACCGCATCCTGATCTTCTACATCGGCGCCCTGGTGGTGCTGCTGTCGCTGACCCCGTGGGATGGCCTGCTGCAAACCCTGGATAGCGCCGGCGACGCCTACAGCGGCAGCCCGTTCGTGCAGGTGTTCTCGATGCTGGGCAGCAACACCGCGGCGCACATCCTCAACTTCGTGGTGCTGACCGCGGCGCTGTCGGTGTACAACAGCGGCACCTACTGCAACAGCCGCATGCTGCTGGGCATGGCCGAGCAGGGCGACGCCCCTGCGGCGCTGGCCAAGGTGGACAAGCGCGGCGTGCCGGTGCGGGCCATCCTGGTGTCGGCGGCAGTGACCCTGGTGGCCGTGCTGCTCAACTACTTCATGCCCCATGACGCGCTGGAACTGCTGATGTCGCTGGTAGTGGCCACCCTGGTGATCAACTGGGCGATGATCAGCTTCTCGCACCTCAAGTTCCGCCAGCACCAGGTGCGCAACGGCCAGGTGTCGTCGTTCAAGGCGCTGTGGTCGCCGTGGGGCAACTACATCTGCCTGGCGTTCGTGGTGTTCATCCTCGGCATCATGCTGATGATCCCGGGCATCAACGTCTCGGTGTACGCCATTCCTGTGTGGGTGGTGGTGATGTACGTGGCGTACCTCGCCAAGAACCGCCGCGCCGCCCTGGCGCTGGGCTGATTCGCGCCATCCTCCTCGCGTAGCCGCTGCCGCAGGCTGCGCTGGCCCTGAGTCGCGCTGGGTATCTCCAGTGCACGCGCGGGCCAGCGCAGCCTTCGGCAGCGGCTACGCGCGTGATGGTGTACCCTTGCGGTCTTTGACCCTGCCGAAACCCCTTCATGCTGGAAATCTCCAACAACGTCCACCTGCCCGATGCCGAAATCGAGCTGAGCGCCATCCGCGCCCAGGGCGCCGGCGGCCAGAACGTCAACAAGGTGTCCAGTGCGGTGCACCTGCGCTTCGACATCAACGCCTCGTCATTGCCGCCTTTCTACAAGGAGCGGCTGCTGGCCCTGCGCGACAGCCGCATCACCAGCGAAGGCGTGATCGTGATCAAGGCCCAGCAATATCGCACCCAGGAGCAGAACCGCGCCGACGCCCTGGAGCGGCTGCGCGAGCTGATCGTGAATGCGGCGAAGGTGGAAAAGGCGCGGCGGCCCACCAAGCCAACCAAGGGCTCGAAAACCCGTCGGCTGGATGGCAAGAGCAAGCGCGGCGCCATCAAGGCAGGCCGCGGCAAGGTCGACTTTTAAAGCGCGGCGTCCGGGTGGCGCGGCTGGTTGAGGGTTTGCCGGTACAGGTACAGGCTCAGCGCCAGGCCGGCGAACGAGGCGATGCCGGCGAACAGGAAGATCGAACTGAAGCCGAAGCCGGCGGCAATCGCGCCCGCCAGCGGGCCGGTGATGCCCAGCGACAGGTCGACGAACAGCGAGTAGGCACCCACTGCCGCGCCGCGGCTGGAGGCCGGCACCAGGTTCACCGCTTCCACGCCCAGGGCCGGGAACACCAACGAGAAACCAAAGCCGGTCAGGGCCGCGCCGGCCATGGCCAGCTCGGCGCTGGGCGCCAGCCACAGCAGCAACAGGCCGATGGTTTCCACGGTCATGCAGCCGATGGCCACGCGGAAGCCGCCGATGCGGTTGATCAGGTTGCCGAAGATCAGCCGCGCGACAATGAAGCAGGCGCCGAACAGGCTCAGCGACAACGCGGCGTTGTCCCAGTGGTTGGTGGCGTAGTACAGGGTGATGAAGGTGGCGATGGTGCCGAAGCCGATGCCGCCCAGGGCCAGGCCGGTGCCGTGGGGCAGCACCTTGCCCAGCACGTGCATGAACGGCATGCGCTCGCCGGCGACGATCGGCGCCGGGGTCTTGTTCCAGGCCAGGGCAATCCCCAGCGCCGCCAGCAGCAGGATGCTCACGCCCATGGCCCACAGGCCCAGGTGTTGCACCAGCAGCACGCCGGCCGGGGCACCGATGGCCAGGGCGCCGTAGCTGGCGATGCCGTTCCAGGAGATGACCTTGGCGGTGTGCTGTGCGCCCACGCGGCCGATCCCCCAGCCGATGGAGCCCGAGCCCACCAGGCTTTCGGCGCTACCCAGCACCAGGCGGCCGACGAACAGGCTGGCCAGGCTCACCACCGGCAGGCTCTGGGTGAACGCCGCCAGCAGCATGAACAGCCCGCTGGCGCCACAGCCGAACAGGCCGTAGATCACCGCCTTCTTGCTGCCGTGGTTGTCGATGATACGGCTGGCGTACGGGCGGCTGAGCAGGGTGGCCAGGTACTGGACGCTGATCACAAGGCCCGCGATCACGGCGTTGAAGCCCAGGCCGGTGTGCACGAAACCGGGCAACACGGCCAGCGGGATGCCGATGTTCAGGTAGCCGATGAAGGTGAACAGCACGATGGAAACGACTTGCAGCGTGACCGCCAGCGGCCGCGGGTTTGAAGACATTGGGAATTCCAGGGGGATAGGTGTCGGGTGCTAGCACACTAGACGCTTATCATAGGGCGGCGAGCCACACAGTGCACGACCAGCGGCAAGATTTTATCTCGCCGAAGGCTCAAGCCTGCGGCTGTGCCAGCAGTCGAGTGGCCACCAGGGCGGCGAGGGCGTTTTCCTGGGTGCCGAAACGTTGCAGCAGGGCTTGCTGTTTTTCCGGGGAGAGGCGGGCCCAGATGTCGATCATCTGTTGCGCGGTGTCGATCACCTGCGCGGCCTGTGCTTCGTTGAAAGTATCTTGCATGAGGGGCTCCGTTCAGCGCTGAGGTGGTGCGATCACGCGGCATGGCCGCCGTGGGGATCGTACCACCTGCGGTCGGCGCTTAGTCGTCGCGATCAGCGCTCGAGGCTTCGTCGGCCTCGTTTTCAGTGGCCTGGCTGGCCGATTGTGGCGGTTGAGGCTGCTCTGGTTGATGCAGGCTCGGGAAAGGAAGGTTTGGGATCTCGTGCATCGTCATCGCTCCTCGCAATTACAGGTTGAGGGTGGCGCTGGATAGCGCGTGCTGGTTAAAGCCGGGACAGGATACAGCACTGCGCATGACAAACTGACTTCGCAGGCGGCCATTGGTCGCACAATGAACGGATTTTCATGGAGGCTGAATGTGGGAGCTGGCTTGCCAGCGAGCTCTTCGAGGCCCTCAAAAACTCGCTGGCAAGCCAGCTCCCACAGGTTCAACACACCTTGGCGAGGGCGGCCGCCAGTTCGTCCAGGCGGCTGGCGTCGATGCCGGCGACGTTGGCGCGGCCCGAGCGCACCATGTACACGCTGTGCTCGTCGCGCAGGCGGTCTACCTGCTCGGGGCTGAGCCCGGTGTAGGAGAACATCCCGCGCTGTTCGCCAATGTGGGCGAAACGCGCCGACAGCCCGTGCGGCCCCAGCGCCTCGACCAGCCCGGCCCGCAGCTGGGCGATGCGCGAACGCATGTGCTCCACCTCATCCGCCCACAGGCTCTTCAACTGCGCATCACCGAGGATGGTGGCGACCACGGCGGCGCCATGGTCCGGCGGCGTCGACCACAGGTTGCGCGCCAGGCCGGCCAGTTGGCTGCGCACGTCCAGCAACTGTTCAGCGGTGTGCGTGCAGGCGATCAACGCGCCGGTGCGTTCGCGGTACAGGCCAAAGTTTTTCGAGCACGAACTGGTGACCAGCAGCTCCGGCAGTTCCTTGGCGAACAGCCGCACGCCCCAGGCATCCTCGTTCAGGCCATCGCCGAAGCCCTGGTAAGCGAAGTCGATCAGCGGCAGCAGCTCGCGGCGCTTGGCCACGTCCAGCACCCGGTGCCAGTCGTTGTGCCGCAGGTCGAAGCCGGTGGGGTTGTGGCAGCAGGCGTGCAACAGCAGCACGTCGCCGCGCGGTATGTCTTCCAGCGCCAGCAGCATGGCTTCCACGTCCAGGCGGTTGTCACGGCCCACGTAGGGGTAGTGATTCACCTTGAGGCCCACGGCGGCGAAGATGCTTTCGTGGATGGGCCAGGTCGGGTCGCTGAGCCAGATGCCCTTGCCGGGCAGGCAATGGGCGATGAACTCGCCGGCCAGGCGCAGGGCCCCGGTGCCACCCGGGGTCTGGGTGGCGCCGGCGCGCTCATGGGCCAGCAGCGGCGAGTCCTTGCCCAGCACCAGTTCGCTGACCAGGCGACCGAACGCCTGGTCGCCGTGGCCACTGACGTAGGTCTTGCTGGTCTGGTGGTCAAGCAGGAACCGCTCGGCCTGCTTGACCGCCGACAGCACCGGGGTCAGGCCCTGGGCGTCCTTGTACACGCCCACGCCCAGGTCGAACTTGCGCGGGTTGGGGTCGCGGGCGTAAGCGTCCATCAGGCTCAGGATCGAGTCGCCGGGAATTCGCTGGATCGCGCTGAAGTGCATTATTTGCGGCCCTCGGCCCCCTGGCTGACGTCGTCGGTGCGGGCGGCCATGATGAAATCGTTGCGGTGCAGGCCCTTGATCGAGTGGCTCCACCAGGTCACGGTGACCTTGCCCCATTCGGTCAGCAGGCCTGGGTGGTGGCCCTCGGCCTCGGCGATCTCGCCCACGGCGTTGGTGAACGCCAGGGCGTGCTTGAAGTTCTTGAACAGGTAGACCTTTTCCAGCTGCATGACGCCGTCACGCACCTCGATGTTCCAGTCCGGAATCTGCCGCAGCAGCGCTGGCAGCTCCTCGTCGCTGACCTGCGGGGCGTCGGCGCGGCAGGCTTCGCAATGGGCCTGGTTCAATGGGTTCATGGTTGCTTCCTTATAGTAGTTAAAAGCGGGTCAGGCCGCCTTGGGCGGAAATTTCGGCGCGTGCAGGCCCAGCTGCTGGGCGCGGGCCACCAGGGCCATGATGTCTTCATGGGCCAGGTCGAACAGGCGTTTGAGGTCTGGCAGCACGAAGTACAGCGGCTGCAGGATGTCGATGCGGTATGGGGTGCGCATGCATTCCAGCGGGTCGAAGACCTGGTGCTCGGGGGCGTCCGACAGGCTGTAGAGGGTTTCCTTGGGCGACGAGAGAATGCCGCCGCCGTAGATGCGCCGGCCCTGGGGCGTGTCCACCAGGCCGAATTCAATGGTCATCCAGTACAGGCGCGCCAGGAACACCCGTTGTTCCTTGCTGGCCGCCAGGCCCAGCTTGCCGTAGGTGTGGGTGAATTCGGCGAACCAGGGGTTGGTCAGCAGCGGGCAGTGGCCGAAAATCTCGTGGAAAATGTCCGGTTCCTGCAGGTAATCCAGCTCTTCGGGCGTGCGAATGAAGGTGGCCACGGGAAAGCGCTTGCTGGCCAGCAATTCGAAGAAGGTCTGGAAGGGGATCAGTGCCGGCACCCGGGCGACCTGCCAGCCGGTGGTGCGGGCCAGCACCTGGTTGACCTCGGCCAGTTGCGGAATGCGCTCATGCGGCAGGGCCAGTTGCTCGATGCCGTCCAGGTATTCCTGGCACGCGCGCCCCTCTACCAGCTTGAGCTGGCGGCTGACCAAGGTGTGCCATACCGCGTGCTCGGTGTCGGAGTAATGGATGAACCCCTGAGCATCCGGTTCGCGGGCCACGTAGTGGGTCTGCTTCATGCTGTTCTCCAGCGCACGTTTTTATTATAGATGGGCCCGTACACATCCCCGTAGCAGCTGCCAAAGGCTGCGTCCGCAGACCCCACGCCCCATTGATAGTCCACCGCCCCACGGCTGTCAGCCCCACCCAGGGCCCCGCATCGCAGCCACAGCCCCGACTTTTCGTAAACTATTCGATACAGCTACCGCGCTCATCGGCGCCCGTGTCTTGTCGTCAGCCTCAAATGTCACATATTCTTTACGAATATCTTTGCCTTTCGCCAAAAAACAGGCCCCTCATGCGCATCAAAGTCCACTGCCAGAACCGCATTGGCATCCTGCGTGACATCCTCAACCTGCTGGTGGAATACGGCATCAACGTCGCCCGCGGCGAAGTGGGTGGCGAGCACGGCAACGCCATCTACCTGCATTGCCCGAACCTGATCAACCTGCAGTTCCAGGCCCTGCGCCCCAAGTTCGAAGCCATACCCGGCGTGTTCGGCGTCAAACGGGTGGGGCTGATGCCCAGCGAGCGCCGGCACATGGAGCTCAATGCGCTGTTGGGCGCACTGGAATTCCCGGTGCTGTCCATCGACATGTCCGGCTCCATCGTCGCCGCCAACCGCGCCGCCGCGCAGCTGCTGGGGGTGCGGGTGGACGAGGTGCCGGGCATGCCGTTGTCGCGTTACGCCGAGGACTTCGACCTGCCGCAGCTGGTGCGCGACAACAAATCGCGCATCAACGGCCTGCGGGTGAAGGTGCGCGGCGACGTGTTCCTTGCCGACATCGCCCCGCTGCAGTCCGAGCATGACGACAGCGAAGCCCTGGCCGGTGCGGTGCTGACCCTGCACCGCGCCGACCGCATTGGCGAGCGCATCTACCACGTGCGCAAGCAGGAACTGCGCGGCTTCGACAGCATCTTCCAGAGCTCTAAAGTCATGGCCGCCGTGGTGCGCGAGGCGCGCCGCATGGCGCCACTCGACGCACCGCTGTTGATCGAGGGCGAGACCGGCACCGGCAAGGAGCTGCTGGCCCGCGCCTGCCACCTGGCCAGCCCGCGCGGCCAGTCACCGCTGATGGCGCTCAACTGCGCCGGCTTGCCCGAGTCCATGGCCGAGACCGAGCTGTTCGGCTACGGCCCCGGCGCCTTCGAAGGCGCGCGCGCCGAGGGCAAGCTGGGCCTGCTGGAGCTGACCGCGGGCGGCACGCTGTTCCTCGATGGGGTAGGCGAGATGAGCCCGCGCCTGCAGGCGAAATTGTTGCGCTTCCTGCAAGACGGCTGCTTCCGCCGCGTGGGTAGCGACGAAGAGGTGTACCTGGACGTCCGGGTGATCTGCGCCACGCAGATGGATCTCTCGGAACTGTGCGCCCGCGGCGAATTCCGCCAGGACCTGTACCACCGCCTCAACGTGCTGTCGTTGCACATTCCGCCGCTACGCGAGTGCATGGACGGCCTCGACCCGCTGGTGGAGCACTTCCTCGACCAGGCCAGCCGCCAGATCGGCTGCCCACTGCCGCGCCTGGCGCCCGCCGCCAAGGACAAGCTGGCCCGCTACCACTGGCCGGGCAACGTGCGGCAACTGGAGAATGTGCTGTTCCAGGCCGTGTCATTGTGCGACGCCGGTTGGGTCAAGCCCGAGCATATCCGCCTGCCCGACTACGGTGTGCGCCAGCCCTTGGGCGATTTCTCCCTGGAGGGTGACCTGCAACAGATCGTCGCGCGCTTCGAGCGCGCGGTGCTGGAGCAACTGCACGCCCAGCACCCCAGCAGCCGCTTGCTGGGCAAGCGCCTGGGGGTGTCGCATACCACCATTGCCAACAAGCTGCGCGAGCATGGGTTGGGCAAGGCGGAATTGGCACTCAATCCAGCGGGTAATCTTCCAGGAAACTGATGCTCATGCTGGCCTGGGGGAACAGTAGCTTGAGTTGCGGCAGCACGATGGCGCCGCATGAACGGCAGGTGTCCATGCGCGTGAACACCTGCAGGTCGGTCACTGGCTGGCCGCGCAGGTCGGCCTTGAGCACCGTAGCGATCAGGCGTTCGGCGTCCTGGTCGCGGGGGTGGGGGCGGATGATCTTGCGTCCAGCGTGGCGCACCACCGGCAGGCTGGTCATTTGCGGATCAGGGCCGCGAGTACGCATGATCGCGCGTGCGTCTACCCATTCCACCCCATCGAGGGTCTGGCGCGGGCTGCTGGCCACATCGATCTTCAAGCGGATCGCTGCAGCACGTTTACCGCCGGACAGGGCGTAGTAAACCATCCGCCGTCCATCGGCCAGGCTCACCCGGATGAAGGCCAGGTTGGCCTGCGCCATGGTGTGGCGCAGTGCGGCATGCACGCTGGCATCGCCGAGGTTATCGGCGGTGATGGGAGCGAAGCTGCCTGGCGACGTGCCTTGCGGTGGGGCCAGCTGGTTGAGCACATCAATGTGTGCCTGTTGCACGTTCCTGGGGCGTGTAGTGAGGAAGCCGCGGTCGGGGATCAGCGCCTGCATCCGCTCGAACAGGCGCAGCTGCTGGCTATTGCCCGCCAGGATATGGGTGGCGTAGGCGAGCAGCTCGTTGTGGCTGCCTGCTGCCTCCGCGTAGGCGGCATAGGTGGGGAAGGCGTCGAGGGGGATATCGCCAGGGTCGGGCTGGTGCTTGGCCAGGTCAAACAACAGCGTGGCGATGTTTTCCCGGTCGCGGGGAGCTGACGGCGTGCCGCTGACGATGCGGTAGGTTTCGCTGGTGGTGAGAAAGCGGTTGATATCCTCTTCGGCGGTGATGCGCTCGAAGCTTAATTCGCCGGGGCGGTCGGGCGCACGGTAGATCACGTGGGTGTCGGCCTCGACTTCAATGCACGGGCCCTGAGGGGTGTCCATGACGTGGCCGCGCAGGATGCGTCGGTCCCCCACGCCGGCCACCAGTTCGTCAAGCTCCAGGACGGGCAGCGTGTCGTTGATCAACCCGGCCTGCTCGGCGGTCAGTGAGGGGGCCAGGCCAAAGCGGCTGTCGGTAGAGCGTCGGCCGCTGATGCTCGGCAGGTAGTTCACCGACGGACCGTTGGCAGTGGGCAAGGACAGGCCAAAGGTAGCGCGTTCGGCATCGGTGACCGGTACCAGGCGCCCGGCGCGGGTCCGCTCGCGTCGCCACAGGGTGCCATCCATGACCACCACATCCAGGTTGGCGGGCGTCTGGCTGCTGCTGCCGCCGGCAATCGCCAGGCTGCCCAGGCGATAGGTACGCGCCTGCCAGGCGTGTGCGGCATGCTCCCCGGCGGTCGCGTGGGGGGGCAATGCGGTGACAGGAAGTTGGTGGGTGTACAGGCTGGCGCATCCCGGGGCGTCGGCTGCCCGTGGGATGCGGCAAGGGGTGGGCGTCTCGATCATGCGGCGGGGTTTGCGCAGCATGCCAAGGCGATCATGGCGCACGTAGTATTTACCGCTGATTTCCTGGCTCAAGCGGTACAGGTGGCCATCAATGAGCACATCCACGCTGCGGTCTGCCCGGGGGATGAGCATGACTTGGCTATCCACATGGCTGCGCAGGTAGCGCAGGCCATCGGGCCCGCGATGCAGGGCCAGGGCGCCAGGGGCGAGCCCGGGGCGGGCCATGGCGAAGGCCTCGATGAAGGTGCGCTCGGCGCCGCCGGGCGTCAGGTCCAGCAGAGGCGGGCCGTAGGTGCGGCTGATCTGGGCGGGCTGGAGGTGCCAGATGCCGTGGCTGGGGCGCGCCACTTGCCCTGTGGAAATTCCCAGGTCCCTGGCAAAATTGAAGGGGAAACGGCGTTGATGCAGGTTGAGCCAGCGGCTCACCGCAAAGGCTGTGTTTGCCAGTGGCGAGCGACCGCCGCTGTGCAGCAGGCGGTTGATGAGGCGACGGTTGGCCACCAGCGTTTTTAGTACAGGCGTTAGCGCCGTCAGGGGCAGGGTCACTGCATCAAGCACGCACATGGACACGCCGCCGCTGCCCTGGGTATCGAAGCAACTGGCAAAAGGAACGCCGATGCGTGCCAGGTGGGCCGCGAGGCTGCGGCCCTGGATGTTTTTTTGCTGCAGCTCCAGTTGGGTCATGCCCCGGCACTGCTGCCTCAGGTCGTCGAAGTGGTGCATCCACACGTGGTCCAGCGCGATGTCGACCAGGCGTGCCAGTGGTCCGGCAAGCAGCAGCGGGCCTACCGCCTGCACGCCCCCGGCGGTGCTGTAGGTGAATGGGTGCTCGGCGTCGTGGTAGTCCTCGAACTGCAGCTGCAGGTGTTCGCGTGCCCACTGCTCCATTGGCACCCCCTGGCGATCGATGGCCCGGCTGTCCCACCGCCATTGCTGGGGAAACCAGCGGTACAAGGTTTCGCCCTGGCTGCCCTGGCACAGAATCAGCAGGGCGGGGCAACGGCGCAGGGCCCATAGTTCGGGATCGGCATCGCCCAGTTGCGGGATGCTCATCTGGTTCGGCCCGATGAATTCATGCCAGTGCACCGCGTACGCCTGCAGCGTTGCTGCTTCCATTCCCGCGCGGTCGTTGTCGGGAAGCCGCTGGATGAATAGCTCGAGCAGGTCTTTCAGTGCGCGGTGGCAATGGCCGCGGTAGGCACTGAACAGTTGGTCGAACTGCGCGGTGATATCGGCGGCGGTGGTGTTCTTGAGTGCGGCATGGCAAAAGCCAGCGCCGCTGTCGAGCAGGCGTTCCAGGTGGGAGGTCTTGCGGTTGCCCGCGACAATTTCATGCGGCTTGATGCCGAATGATTCCAGGTAGCCAATGGCCATTTTTATGCGCGAGGGTGGGCTGCTCAGTTGTGCCAGTGTCGCCATGATGTCGAAGGCGTCGAGGGCGGCGTTGATGTCGGCCGGCGTGTACCAAGGTTGCTTCGGCAGTACGCGGTTGTGCTCCGCCCATTGCATGACGAGTGGCGCGCGGGCGAGCAGGATGTTGACCTGGTCTTCTTGCGTGATCGCTTGCGCCTGTTTCAGTAGCGCCACCTGCAGCGCCGTCTCGGGCGTCAACAGCCAGGGGTCGCGTTCCGACAGCCTGATGCCCAGCCGCAATTGCACGGAGTAAAGGTCCGGCAGGTGCTCGAAGTCAGGCGGCAGGTCTTCTAGTAGCAGCAGCGGGGCATGTTGACGCAGCAACAGCGGCGCTACCAGTGCCAGTTCGGTAGGGCTGCAGTCCAGGTGTGCCGCGAGCGCCTGGTCCAGGCGTGCACGTAACGCCTGTGCGTTGTCCTGGGGGGTGAGCGAAACGCCGGCAAGTTCACCCTCGATGCGCGAGCTGCGGGGGGCTAGGTAGTCGACGATGGCCTGCATCGCCAGTTCGCGTTGCAGATAGTGGGGGGGCGGTACCCATTGCAGGTCGTCAATCACTGCTTTTTCAAAGGCGTCGAAGGTGGCGCAACCAAACAGGCAGGGCATCAGCCGCCGTGGCTCGGTGGTGCAGGCCAGGGCGAAATCCATCTGCAGGTAATCGAGCAGCCGCGCCATGCGCCCACCGCCAACGCGTTTGTGCAGGATACGCGAGACGCACGCCGACAGGTCTGTATCCAGGTGGCTGAAAGCGCCGTTCCGGGTTTGCAGCGGGTGCTGCGTGGGCGTGGCTTTGCTGGCCAGGCTCGGATGCAGCAGCAGGCAGGCCAGCCAGGCGCAATCTGTCGCACGTGCGAAGGTCGCCTGTAGCCACAGGTGGCTGACGGCGCTGAACACCCGGCGTCCAGCCTTGGCTCGCCGGGACACCCTGCGCAGCATTGCCGGCAATGCCGGGTCCACGTCGCGCAAGGCTTGTGTTGCCTGGGCCTGCAGGTACCGGGTCATTTGCGCGGGGTCGTCATTGGTGTCGTTGTGTAATAAGGGTTGAATCAGAGCGACGACGTCGGGGGTCGCGCACAGCGCCTCGACGTTATCCAGCCATTGGAAATCACTGCCCAGCGGATCAATGCGTGAAAAGTCATCGCGCTGAAACAGGGTTGTCAGTAATTGGCCAAAAGGCGAAGTGGCTTTCTTGATTGGCGGGACGGTAGGCGGGATATAAAGTGCCATGCAAACTCCATGATGCGGGTAAGGTCGAACAAAAAGTTCGGCGCATCATCAAGCGTTGTGCTGGCGGGCAGGTGTTGAATAATTATTTGATCAATTAAATAGGCCAGCGCCTCCTGAAGAGGCGCTGAAGCACTGTGAACTTATCCGTTCGAGCAGCCGTTGCCCATCACGCGGTATTCAAGAATGTGTTTCTGGCCAGTGGAGTCCAGGTAAGTCATGCGTGCCGGCACCACTTCGCAGACGTTGGGGATTTCGCTGGTGCTGATGACCTTGGCAATATCAAGGTGCTGCGAATAGTTGTAGTGCTCCACCGGAACTTCAGTGTTGGCGGTGTTCGAAACTTCATCAGCCATGGCTGCCAGCGAGAAAGTACTCAGGGCCAAGACAATTAAAGCTTTCATTTTAAAGTTTACCTTTGTGCGGTCGTCAGGGGGCACGCAATCCTTGTGGGACTGCGTGTGTTGCTCGGGAAAGTTAGAGTCGGATTAACGTGCCTTCGTGGGGGCTGTTGCGTGTGTTAATCACAGTGCCGGTTGGCGAGGTGAATTTTAGGGCGATGGCGGGGGGTTAAACAGACAGAGTTTTGATAAACAGTTTTATCTGAATCTGTAACAATCAATTTCGTAGCGGCCGGTGGCGCGCGTTTTCCTGCAAAGACACGCGGCCGTCGAGGCGCCCCGCGCCCGGGCTTGAGCCTTGCCGCGCGCCGTCATCAAAGAGTAGGGTAATGGTTACTACCATCGTCGAATGGCCTCGGCGTGCGCTTAGCCTTACAACGAGGTCATACAAAAACAACTACATAGCTCCGAGGTAAGAAAGATGAGTGCGGCGTCCCTGTATCCCGTTCGTCCCGAGGTGGCAGCCACCACGCTGACCGATGAAGCGACCTACAAGGCCATGTACCAGCAGTCGGTGGTGAACCCTGACGGCTTCTGGCGCGAGCAGGCCCAGCGCCTGGACTGGATCAAGCCCTTCACCAAGGTCAAGCAGACCTCCTTCGATGACCACCACGTGGACATCAAGTGGTTCGCCGACGGCACTCTCAATGTCTCCTACAACTGCCTGGACCGGCACCTTGCCGAGCGCGGCGACCAGATCGCGATCATCTGGGAAGGCGACGACCCCTCCGAGCACCGCAACATCACCTACCGCGAACTGCACGAGGAAGTCTGCAAGTTCGCCAACGCCCTGCGTGGCCAGGATGTGCACCGCGGTGACGTGGTTACCATCTACATGCCGATGATTCCCGAAGCCGTGGTCGCCATGCTGGCCTGTACCCGTATCGGTGCCATCCATTCGGTGGTGTTCGGTGGCTTCTCCCCCGAGGCCCTGGCCGGGCGCATCATCGACTGCAGCTCCAAGGTGGTGATCACCGCCGACGAAGGCCTGCGTGGCGGCAAGAAGACCGCGCTCAAGGCCAACGTCGACCGCGCCCTGACCAACCCGGAAACCAGCAGTGTGCAGAAGGTCATCGTCTGCAAGCGCACCGGCGGCGACATCGAGTGGAACCGCCACCGCGACATCTGGTACCACACCCTGCTGGACGTGGCGTCCAGCACCTGCGCGCCGAAGGAAATGGGTGCCGAGGAGCCGCTGTTCATCCTCTATACCTCCGGCTCCACCGGCAAGCCCAAGGGCGTGCTGCACACCACCGGCGGCTACCTGGTGTACGCAGCCCTCACCCATGAGCGCGTGTTCGACTACCGCCCGGGCGAAATCTACTGGTGCACCGCCGACGTCGGCTGGGTCACCGGCCACAGCTACATCGTCTACGGCCCGCTGGCCAACGGCGCCACCACGCTGCTGTTCGAAGGCGTGCCGAACTACCCGGACATCACCCGCGTGTCGAAGATCATCGACAAGCACAAGGTCAACATCCTCTACACCGCACCCACCGCCATCCGCGCCATGATGGCCGAGGGCACTGCGGCGGTGGAGGGCGCCGATGGCTCCAGCCTGCGCCTGCTGGGCTCGGTGGGCGAGCCGATCAACCCCGAGGCCTGGGGTTGGTACTACGACACCGTGGGCAAGCAACGCTGCCCGATCGTCGACACCTGGTGGCAGACCGAGACCGGCGGCGTGCTGATCAGCCCGCTGCCGGGCGCCACCGCGCTCAAGCCGGGCTCGGCGAGCAAGCCGTTCTTCGGCGTGGTGCCGGGGCTGGTGGACAACCTGGGCAACCTGATCGACGGCGCCGCCGAGGGCAACCTGGTGATCCTCGACTCGTGGCCGGGCCAGTCGCGCAGCCTGTACGGCGACCACGACCGCTTCGTCGACACCTACTTCAAGACCTTCCGTGGCATGTACTTCACCGGCGACGGCGCGCGCCGCGACGAGGATGGCTACTACTGGATCACCGGCCGCGTCGATGACGTGCTCAACGTCTCCGGCCACCGCATGGGCACCGCCGAGATCGAGAGCGCCATGGTTGCCCATCCCAAGGTGGCCGAGGCCGCGGTGGTGGGCGTGCCCCACGACATCAAGGGCCAGGGCATCTATGTGTACGTGACCCTCAACCATGGCGTGGAAGCCAGCGAGACCCTGCGCCAGGAACTGAAGAACTGGGTGCGCAAGGAGATCGGCCCTATCGCCTCGCCGGATGTGATCCAGTGGGCGCCGGGGCTGCCCAAAACCCGCTCGGGCAAGATCATGCGCCGTATCCTGCGCAAGATCGCCACCGGCGAGTACGACGCGCTGGGTGATATCTCCACCCTGGCCGACCCGGGCGTGGTGCAGCACCTGATCGACACCCACAAGGGCATGAAGGCGGCGTAAGGCTGCTGCGCTAACCCCGGAACCCCGCCCGTTGGCGGGGTTTCGTGTTTATGTCCCACATGACCGGGATATATCGGTGTTACCGTCCGTCACCTTTCTGTGCGCCAAAAGGAGGCGAAACGCCACAAACCGGTGCGCCGGTCCTACGAAAAATGACAAAGCCAAACGCCAGGGTTGCCGGATTACAAGGCTTTGCCAATAATAGGCGCGCAATTTGCTTGATAGATCGGTTCCCTGTCATTTGCCTTTGCATAAACCTCAAAGGCTGTCAATAATCTCGGGTCGTATTCTCGGTGCATCTGTAACTAGTTGTCGCATTGAAGAAATATCGGCTTCGGGGCTGTCGCTAAAATGCCGGTCACTCGCCGTCGCCCGATGAGCCATGCTCCCGAGCCGCGCGCCGCTATCTGCGTTGTACCCATTCGCATATTGGGCCTGTGCTCACTCTGCCATTTATTGCCCTTTACCGATGGAGTCCTGAGATGAAGAAACTCGTGCTTCTTGGCGCCCTGGCGCTGTCCGTGCTGTCGCTGTCCTCGTTCGCCGACGAGAAGCCTTTCAAGATCGGTATCGAAGCGGCCTACCCACCGTTCGCCTCCAAGGCTGCCGACGGCAGCATCGTGGGTTTTGACTACGACATCGGCAACGCCCTGTGCGAAGAGATGAAGGTCAAGTGCCAGTGGGTCGAGCAGGAATTCGACGGCCTGATCCCGGCGCTGAAAGTGCGCAAGATCGACGCCATCCTGTCGTCCATGTCCATCACCGAAGACCGCAAGAAGTCGGTTGATTTCACCAACCGCTACTACCTGACCCCAGCGCGCCTGGTGATGAAGGAAGGCACCACCGTCGCCGACAACCTGGACGGCCTGAAAGGCAAGAAGATCGGCGTGCAGCGCGGTTCCATCCACGAGCGTTTCGCCCGCGAAGTGCTGGCGCCAAAAGGCGTGGAAGTGGTGCCGTACGGCTCGCAGAACGAAATCTACCTGGACGTCACCGCTGGCCGCCTGGACGGCACCCTGGCCGACGCCACCCTGCTGCAGGACGGCTTCCTGAACACCGACGCCGGCAAGGGCTACGCCTTCGCAGGTCCATCGTTCACCGACGTCAAATACTTCGGTGACGGCGTGGGCATCGCCGTGCGCAAGGGTGACAAGGCTGACCTGGACAAGCTCAACGCTGCCATCGCCGCCATTCGCGCCAACGGCAAGTACAAGCAGATCCAGGACAAGTACTTCAACTTCGACATCTACGGCCAGTAACTGGCTGTAAGCGTCACCCGACAGATGGTGCAAGCCGCAGGCGCTGAGGCTTGCACCATTTTTTCATTTCCACGGTCGAGGAAATTTACATGTTAGAAGGCTACGGGGCAGTCATCCTCGATGGCACCTGGCTGACCTTGCAGTTGGCCCTGTCGTCGATGGCGCTAGCCATTGCCCTGGGATTGATCGTCGTCGCACTGCGGCTGTCGCCCGTGCGTTGGCTGGCCTGGCTGGGGGCGACCTATTCCACGGTCATCCGCGGCATTCCCGACCTGGTGCTGATCCTGCTGATCTTCTTCGGCGGCCAGGACCTGCTCAACCGCGTCGCGCCCCTGCTGGGCTTCGACGACTATATCGATCTCAACCCCATGGCGGCCGGCATCGGCACGCTGGGCTTCATTTTCGGGGCGTACCTGTCGGAAACCTTCCGCGGTGCGTTCCTGGCCATCCCCAAGGGGCAGGCCGAGGCTGGCCTTGCCTATGGCATGAACAGCCGCCAGGTGTTCTTCCGCGTGCTGGTGCCGCAGATGATCCGCCTGGCCATTCCCGGCTTCACCAACAACTGGTTGGTACTGGTCAAGGCCACGGCGCTGGTGTCGGTGGTGGGCCTGCAGGACATGATGTTCAAGGCCAAGGCCGCGGCGGACGCCACGCGCCAGCCGTTCACTTTCTTCCTGGCGGTGGCCGCGCTGTACCTGGTGATCACCAGCGTATCGCTGCTGGTGCTGCGGTTCCTGGAAAAACGCTACTCGGCTGGCGTAAGGGTGGCTGAACTATGATTTTTGATTACAACGTGGTCTGGGACAACCTGCCGCTGTACTTCAGCGGCGTGCTGGAGACCATCAAGCTGTTGCTGCTGTCGCTGTTCTTCGGCCTGCTGGCGGCCTTGCCGCTGGGCCTGATGCGCGTGTCCAAGCGGCCGCTGGTGAACCTGCCGGCCTGGCTGTACACCTACGTGATCCGCGGCACGCCGATGCTGGTGCAGCTGTTCCTGATCTACTACGGCCTGGCGCAGTTCGCCGTGGTGCGCGAGAGCATCTTCTGGCCGTGGCTGTCCAGCGCCACCTTCTGCGCCTGCCTGGCCTTTGCCATCAACACCAGCGCCTACACCGCGGAAATCGTCGCCGGCAGCCTCAAGGCCACGCCCCATGGCGAGATCGAGGCGGCGCGGGCCATGGGCATGTCGCGGGTCAAGATGTACCGTCGCATCCTGCTGCCGTCGGCCCTGCGCCGGGCGCTGCCGCAGTACAGCAACGAAGTGATCATGATGCTGCAGACCACCAGCCTTGCGTCGATTGTCACCCTGATCGACATCACCGGCGCGGCACGCACGGTGAACGCGCAGTACTATCTGCCGTTCGAAGCCTACATCACCGCAGGCGTTTTCTACCTGTGCCTGACCTTTATCCTGGTTCGCCTGTTCAAGCTGGCCGAGCGCCGCTGGCTGGGCTACCTGGCACCACGCAAGGGCTGAAGACATGCAACGCATCGATCATCCATTGCCCTGGAGCACCCTGGGCAGCGAGCGTCACCTGAGCGTATTCCGCTTCGGCAGCGGCGAGCGCAAGGCCTACATCCAGGCCAGCCTGCACGCCGACGAACTGCCGGGCATGCGCACCGCCTGGGAACTGAAAAAGCGCCTGCTGGCGCTGGAGGAGGCTGGCCAGCTCAAGGGCGTGGTCGAACTGGTGCCGGTGGCCAACCCCATCGGCCTGGGCCAGTTGCTGCAGGGCGCCCACCAGGGGCGTTTCGAGTTCGGCAGCGGCAAGAACTTCAACCGTGACTTCCACGAGCTGAGCGAGCCGGTGGCTGCCGCGCTGGATGGCCAGCTGGGTGACGACGCCCACGCCAACATCCGCCTGGTGCGCCAGGCCATGCGCGACACCCTGGCGGCGCTGCCGCCAGCCGCCAGCCAGCTGCAGGGCCTGCAACGCCTGCTGCAGGGCCACGCCTGCGACGCCGACGTGGTGCTGGACCTACACTGCGACGCCGACGCCGCGCTGCACATGTACGCGCTGCCGCAGCACTGGCCGCAGTGGCGCTCGCTGGCCGCGCACCTCAACGTGCGGGTAGGCCTGCTGGCCGAGGACTCGGGTGGCAGTTCGTTCGACGAAGCCTGCTCGTTGCCGTGGCTGCGCCTGTCCCGGCGCTTCCCCGAGGCCCAGCTGCCGCTGGCCTGCCTGGCCACTACCGTGGAACTGGGTGGCCAGGCCGACACCGCGCGCGACGACGCCGAGCGCCACGCCGAGGGCATCCTGGCGTTCCTCGCCGAACAGGGGCTGATCGCCGGCGAATGGCCGCCAGCGGCCAGCGAGCCCTGCGAAGGCATGCCGTTCGAGGGCACTGAATTGCTGTTTGCCCCACACCCCGGCGTGATCAGTTTCCTGCGCGCCCCCGGTGAATGGGTAGAGGCGGGCGACCCGCTGTTTGAAGTGATCGACCCGCTGGCCGATCGCGTTACCGTCGTGTGTGCCGGCACTGCCGGCGTGCTGTTTGCCATCGAACGACTGCGTTACGCCCAGCCAGGTTTCTGGCTGGCCAAGGTCGCCGGGCGCCAACCCCTTCGTCGCGGGCGCCTGCTCAACGACTGACTGCTTTGTGAGAACCGCTATGTACAAACTTGAAGTCCAGGACCTGCATAAACGCTACGGCAGTCATGAAGTGCTCAAGGGTGTGTCCCTGGCCGCCAAGGCCGGCGATGTCATCAGCATCATCGGCTCCAGCGGCTCGGGCAAGAGTACCTTCCTGCGCTGCATCAACCTGCTGGAGCAGCCGCACGCGGGCAAGATCCTGCTCAACAACGAAGAGCTGCAACTGGTGGCCAGCAAGGACGGCGCCCTCAAGGCCGCCGACCCCAAGCAGTTGCAGCGCATGCGCTCGCGCCTGTCCATGGTGTTCCAGCACTTCAACCTGTGGGCGCACATGACCGCCCTGGAAAACATCATCGAGGCGCCGGTGCACGTGCTGGGCGTGTCGAAGAAGGAAGCGCTGGAAAAGGCCGAGCACTACCTGAACAAGGTGGGCGTGGCGCACCGCAAGGACGCCTACCCGGGCCACATGTCCGGCGGCGAGCAGCAGCGCGTGGCCATCGCCCGTGCCCTGGCCATGGAGCCTGAGGTAATGCTGTTCGACGAACCCACCTCGGCGCTCGACCCCGAGCTGGTGGGCGACGTGCTGAAGGTGATGCAGGACCTGGCCCAGGAAGGCCGCACCATGGTGGTGGTCACCCACGAGATGGGCTTCGCCCGCGAGGTGTCCAACCAGCTGGTGTTCCTGCACAAGGGCCTGGTGGAAGAGTCGGGCTGCCCGCGCGACGTGCTGGCCAACCCCAAGTCCGAGCGCCTGCAGCAGTTCCTGTCCGGAAGCCTGAAGTAGTCGTCATTTGATACAAACGATGACTGCCACGTTGTTGTAGAAAGGGGCATGCTGCGCGTCTTGGCAGCATGTTCCTTCCATCCGCTCTGCCGAGCATTGATCCTGAACAGGTTTCGGACCGCACCCCATGACAGCCCAACGAATCGGTTTTCTCATCTGGCCGAGCACCAAGGCCCTGACCCTGGCGCTGGCTGAAGAGGCCCTGGATGTGGCCCAGAAGGTGCACCCCGAAGTGGCCTACGAGATGGTGTTCCTGCACGCCGAGCCTGCCCCTGAAGGCGGCTGGCAGTTGCCGGGCGAGCCGTGGGCGGGGCGCCTGGAAGGCTGTCAGAAACTGTTCCTGCTGGCCGACGAGCCGCCGGCTGCGCTGGCGCCAGCCCTGGCCACCGCGCTCAAGCAACTGGTGCGTTCGGGCTGCGTGATTGGCGGCCTGTCCGCCGGCGTCTACCCCATGGCCCAGGTTGGCCTGCTGGACGGCTACCGCGCCGCGGTGCACTGGCGCTGGCAGGATGATTTCGCCGAGCGCTTCCCCAAGGTGATTGCCACCAGCCACCTGTTCGACTGGGACCGTGACCGCATGACCGCGTGTGGCGGCCTCTCGGTGCTGGACCTGCTGCTGGCGGTGCTGGCCCGCGACCACGGCGCCGAGCTGGCGGGCGCGGTGTCGGAAGAGCTAGTGGTGGAGCGCATCCGCGAAGGCGGCGAGCGCCAGCGCATTCCGCTGCAGAACCGCCTGGGCTCCAGCCACCCCAAGCTCACCCAGGCGGTGCTGCTGATGGAGGCCAACATCGAAGAGCCGCTGACCACCGACGAAATCGCCCAGCACGTGTGCGTGTCGCGCCGCCAGCTGGAGCGCATCTTCAAGCAGTACCTGAACCGGGTGCCGAGCCAGTATTACCTGGAGCTGCGCTTGAACAAGGCGCGGCAGATGCTGATGCAGACCAGCAAGTCGATCATCCAGATCGGCCTGTCGTGCGGGTTCTCGTCGGGGCCGCATTTTTCCAGCGCCTACCGCAATTTCTTCGGCGCAACGCCGCGGGAAGACCGCAACCAGCGCCGCAGCAGCAGCCCGTTCGAGCTGTCGTCGGTGCCGGCCGAGCGCGGGTAGCCACCATCCCGCAACGCCCGCAGACCCCGTAGCCGCTGCCGCCAGGCTGCGCTGGCCCTCAGCCACACTGAAAATCTCCAGCGTACTCAGGGGCCAGCGCAGCCTGACGGCAGCGGCTACGGATAGTGGTGAGGTTGGCGGGTGCATGCCTTGGTTTTTTTGGCGCTCTTGAGATCGAGCGCCGCCCGCGCGGCGCAACGCAGCCTGGCGGCAGCATCTACATTTGTTGCACCGTGCCATGGCCTGATGGATTGGCGTTGCCAGCCTTTTGCGCGCGGCATGGATCTTCGCGCGACCAAACCGTTGCCTGATGCAATAATATGTCGCATTACCGAAAACCCCTCGTTTTCACGGTTTGGCGCTGTAATAAGTTGTCGCTTGGCGACAAGGACAAGCGCTGGCCAGTCCTTACAATCCCCCCATCGCTCGCCAATACCAGGCGGGCGTTCCTCTTCAGGAGACTCCGATGTCCGTTGAGCATGCCCAGGTGCAACGCGCCGATTTCGACCAGGTGATGGTCCCCAACTACGCCCCGGCCGCCTTCATTCCCGTGCGCGGCGCAGGTTCCCGGGTGTGGGACCAGGCAGGTCGCGAACTGGTCGACTTCTCGGGCGGCATCGCCGTCAACGTGCTGGGCCACGCCCACCCGGCGCTGGTCAATGCCCTGACCGAGCAGGCCAACAAGGTCTGGCACGTGTCCAACGTGTTCACCAACGAGCCGGCCCTGCGCCTGGCGCACAAGCTGGTCGACGCCACCTTTGCCGACCGCGTGTTCTTCTGCAACTCCGGCGCCGAGGCCAATGAGGCCGCGTTCAAGCTGGCCCGCCGCGTGGCCCACGACAAGTTCGGCCCGGAAAAATACGAAATCATCGCCGCCACCAACAGCTTCCACGGCCGCACCCTGTTCACCGTGAGCGTGGGCGGCCAGCCCAAGTACTCCGACGGTTTCGGTCCGAAGATCACCGGCATCACCCACGTGCCGTACAACGACCTGGCTGCGCTGAAAGCGGCCATCTCGGACAAGACCTGCGCCGTGGTGCTGGAGCCTATCCAGGGTGAAGGCGGCGTGCTGCCGGCGGACCTGGCCTACCTGCAGGGCGCCCGCGCGCTGTGCGACCAGCACAACGCGCTGCTGGTGTTCGACGAAGTGCAGAGCGGCATGGGCCGCAGCGGCGAGCTGTTCGCCTACATGCACTACGGTGTCACCCCGGACATCCTCTCCAGCGCCAAGAGCCTGGGCGGCGGTTTCCCGATCGGCGCCATGCTGACCACCACCGAGCTGGCCAAGCACTTCGCCGTGGGCGTGCACGGCACCACCTACGGCGGCAACCCGCTGGCCTGCGCCGTGGGCGAGGCGGTGATGGACGTGATCAATACCCCGCAAGTGCTGGCTGGGGTCAAGGCCAAGCACGAGCGCTTCAAGGCCCGCCTGCAACAGATTGGCGAGCAATACGGCGTGTTCACCGAAGTACGCGGCCTGGGCCTGCTGATCGGTTGCCAACTGAGCGATGCCTGGAAAGGCAAGGCCAAGGACTTCTTCAACGCTGCCGAGCAGCACGACCTGATGATCCTGCAGGCCGGCCCCGACGTGGTGCGTTTCGCGCCTAGCCTGGTGATTGAAGACGCCGACATCGACGAAGGCCTGGACCGCTTCGAACGTGCCGTGCAGCAACTGACCCAAGCCTGATTCCGGGCCGGCAAAAGGCGAGCGTCACGGCGCTCGCCGTTTTTTCAAGCAATTCCAAGGAGTGACACCATGCTGGTAATGCGCCCTGCGCAAATGGCTGACCTGGCCGAGGTCCAACGCCTGGCCGCGGACAGCCCGATTGGTGTCACGTCCCTGCCGGACGATGCCGAGCGCCTGCGCGACAAGATCGCGGCGTCCGAAGCGTCGTTCGCCGCCGAGGTCAGCTTCAATGGCGAGGAGAGCTACTTCTTCGTCCTCGAAGACAGCCAGACCCAGCGCCTGGTGGGCTGTTCGGCCATCGTCGCGTCGGCGGGCTATTCCGAGCCTTTTTACAGTTTCCGTAATGAGACCTTCGTGCACGCCTCCCGCGAGCTGAAGATCCATAACAAGATCCATGTGCTGTCCCAATGCCATGACCTGACCGGCAACAGCCTGCTCACCAGCTTCTACATGGTGCCGGACATGGTTGGCAGCGCCTGGTCCGAGCTGACCTCCCGGGCGCGCCTGCTGTTCATGGCCAACCACCCCGAGCGCTTCGCCGACTCGGTGGTGACCGAGATCGTCGGCTACAGCGACGACAACGGCGACTCGCCGTTCTGGGACGCCATCGGCCGCAATTTCTTCGACATCAACTACGCCGAGGCCGAGCGCCTGTGCGGCATCAAGAGCCGGACCTTCCTGGCCGAGCTGATGCCCCATTACCCGATCTACGTGCCGCTGCTGCCCGACGCCGCCCAGGAAGCCATGGGCCAGGTGCACCCGCGGGCGCAGATCACCTTCGACATCCTCATGCGCGAGGGTTTCGAGACCGACCACTACATCGACATCTTCGACGGCGGCCCGACGCTGCACGCGCGGGTCTCGGGCATTCGCTCCATCGCCCAGAGCCGCGTGGTGCCGGTCAAGCTCGACAGCGGCAACAGCGACGTGGTCAAGGGCGGCCGCCCGTACCTGGTGGCCAACGCCCAGCTGCAGGACTACCGCGCGGTGCTGCTGGAACTGGACTGGGTGCCCGGCAAGCCGGTGACCCTCAGCCTGGAAGCGGCCGAGGCACTGGGTGTGGGCGAGGGCGCCAGCGTGCGCCTGGTAGCGGTTTGATACCTGTCATTCACAGGTCGAGTTCTGCGGGTTGCCATTGCGGCCCGCGCAAGGAGAAAGCATGATCGTTCGTCCCGTACGCAGCAGCGACCTACCCGCGCTGATCGAGCTGGCACGCAGCACCGGCACCGGCCTGACCACCCTGCCGGCCAACGAGGAGCGCCTGGCGCACCGCGTGGGCTGGGCCGAGAAGACCTTCCGGGGCGAAGCCGGGCGCGGCGACGCGGACTACCTGTTCGTGCTGGAGGATGACGACGGCAAGGTCGTCGGCATTTCCGCCATCGCCGGCGCCGTGGGGCTGCGCGAGCCCTGGTACAACTACCGGGTGGGCCTGACGGTCAGCGCCTCGCAAGAGCTGGACATCTACCGCGAGATCCCCACGCTGTTCCTGGCCAACGACCTGACGGGCAACAGCGAGCTGTGCTCGCTGTTCCTGCGCAGCGAATACCGCACCGGCCTCAACGGCCGCCTGCTGTCCAAGGCGCGGTTGATGTTCATCGCCGAGTTCCCGCAGCTGTTCGGCAACAAGATCATCGCCGAGATGCGCGGCATGTCCGACGAGCAGGGCCGCTCGCCGTTCTGGGAAAGCCTGGGCCGGCACTTCTTCAAGATGGAATTCAGCCAGGCCGACTACCTCACCGGCGTGGGCAACAAGGCCTTCATCGCCGAGCTGATGCCCAAGTTTCCGTTGTACACCTGCTTCCTGTCGCCCGCCGCGCGCGAGGTGATCGGCCGCGTGCACGCCGACACCGAGCCGGCGCTGACCATGCTCAAGGGCGAGGGCTTCAGCTACCAGGGTTATGTCGACATCTTCGACGCCGGCCCGGCCATCGAATGCGAGACCGCGAAGATCCGCGCCGTGCATGACAGCGAAGCGCTGGTGCTGGCCGTGGGCACCCCCGGTGACGACGCCACGCCGTTCCTGATTCACAACCGCAAGCGCGAAGAGTGCCGCATCACCGCCGCCCCGGCGCGCCTGGCGGCTGGCACCCTGGTGGTCGACCCGATGACAGCCAAGCGCCTGCGCCTGAGTGCCGGCGACCAGGTGCGCGCTGTCGCCCTGTCGCCGCAGCCCGTACGGGAGGTACGCAAATGAGCACGTTGTACGTGGCCGGCCAATGGCTGGCAGGGGCGGGCGAGGCCCTGCAATCCCTCAACCCGGTGACCCAGGCCGTGGTGTGGCAAGGCCGCGCGGCCAGCGCCGAGCAGGTCGACCAGGCGGTGTTCGCCGCGCGCCAGGCCTTCGTCGGCTGGGCGTCGCGCTCGCTGGACGAGCGCATCGGTGTGCTCGAGACCTTCGCCGTCACGCTCAAGGCGCGCGCCGATGAACTGGCCCGCTGCATTGGCGAGGAAACCGGCAAGCCGCTGTGGGAAGCCGCCACCGAGGTGACCAGCATGGTCAACAAGGTCGCCATTTCCATCCAGAGCTACCGCGAGCGTACGGGCGAGAAGAGCGGGCCGCTGGCCGACGCCACCGCCGTGCTGCGCCACAAGCCCCACGGCGTGGTGGCGGTGTTCGGCCCCTACAATTTCCCTGGCCACCTGCCCAACGGCCATATCGTGCCGGCGCTGCTGGCCGGCAACGCCGTGCTGTTCAAGCCCAGCGAGCTGACGCCGAAGGTGGCCGAGCTCACCGTGCAGTGCTGGATCGACGCCGGCCTGCCCGCCGGTGTGCTGAGCCTGCTGCAAGGCGCCCGTGACACCGGCGTGGCCCTGGCGGCCCATGACGGCATCGACGGCCTGTTCTTCACCGGTTCGAGCCGCACCGGCAACCTGCTGCACAGCCAGTTCGCCGGGCGCCCGGACAAGATCCTGGCCCTGGAGATGGGCGGCAACAACCCGCTGGTGGTGGAAGAAGTGCAGGACCTGGAGGCGGCGGTGTACACCATCATCCAGTCCGCGTTCATTTCTGCCGGCCAGCGCTGCACCTGCGCCCGCCGCCTGCTGGTGCCCGAAGGCGCCTGGGGTGACGCATTGCTTGAACGCCTGGTGCAGGTGGCCGGCGACCTGGTGGTCGGCCCGTACGACCAGCAACCGCCGCCGTTCATGGGCTCGGTGGTGTCCCTGGCCGCGGCCCAGGCGCTGCTCGATGCCCAGGCGCAGATGCTGGCCAAGGGTGCCACGGCGCTGCTGGCCATGACCCAGCCCCAGGCCAATGCCGCGCTGCTCACCGCCGGTATCCTCGATGTGACCGCGGTGCAGGCGCGCCCCGATGAAGAGTGGTTCGGCCCGCTGTTGCAGGTCATCCGCTACGGCCGCTTCGAGCAGGCCATCGCCGAGGCCAACAACACCCAGTACGGCCTGGCCGCGGGCCTGCTGTCCGATTCGGCCGCCCGCTACCAGCAGTTCTGGCTGCAAAGCCGCGCCGGCATCGTCAACTGGAACAAGCAGTTGACCGGCGCCGCCAGCAGCGCGCCGTTCGGCGGCGTGGGTGCCTCGGGCAACCACCGCGCCAGCGCCTATTACGCGGCGGATTATTGCGCCTACCCGGTGGCTTCGCTGGAAGCCCCTGCCGTCAGCCTGCCGGCCAGCCTGACCCCGGGCGTGAAGCTGTAAGCGTGAGCACAATAACGAGATCCATGGAGCCTGGCCGATGAAAGCCTATGAAGTGAACTTTGATGGTCTGGTAGGTCCGACCCACAACTACGGCGGGTTGTCCTACGGCAACGTCGCCTCCCAGAGCAACAGTCAGCAGGCTTCCAACCCGCGTGAAGCGGCGCGCCAGGGCCTGGCGAAAATGAAGGCGCTGATGGAGATGGGCTTCGTCCAGGGCGTGCTCGCACCCCAGGAGCGCCCGGACATCGCCGCCCTGCGCGCGCTGGGCTTCGGCGGCAGCGACGCCCAGGTCATCGAGCGCGCGGCCCGCGAGGCCATGCCGTTGCTGGTGGCCAGTTGCTCGGCGTCGAGCATGTGGGTGGCCAACGCTGCCACCGTCAGCCCCAGCGCCGATACCGCCGACGGCCGCGTACATTTCACCGCCGCCAACCTCAACTGCAAATACCACCGCAGCATCGAGCACCCCACTACCAGCCGAGTGCTGGGGGCGATGTTCGCCAATGACCGGCACTTCGCCCACCACGCCGCCTTGCCTGCCGTTGGTCAGTTCGGCGACGAGGGCGCGGCCAACCACACGCGCTTCTGCCGCAGCTACGGCGAGCCCGGCGTGGAGTTCTTCGTGTTCGGCCGCAGCGCCTTCGACACGCGCTACCCGGCGCCGCAGAAATACCCGGCACGCCAGACGCTAGAGGCTTCCCAGGCGGTAGCGCGGCTGCACGGGCTGGGCGAGGAGGGCGTGGTGTTCGCCCAGCAGAACCCGGCGGTAATCGACCAGGGCGTGTTCCACAACGACGTGATTGCGGTAGGCAACGGCGAGCTGCTGTTCCACCACGAGGACGCGTTCCTGGACACCGCGCCGATGCTCGCGCAACTGCAGGCTAAACTGGCAAAAAGGGGTGGCAACTTCCAGGCGGTGTGCGTGCCGCGCAGCGAGGTGTCGGTGGAGGACGCGGTGCGTTCCTACCTGTTCAACAGCCAGCTGCTGTCGCGCGCCGACGGTTCGATGCTGTTGATCGTGCCCGAGGAGTGCCGCAGCAACGAGCGCGTCTGGAGCTACCTGCAGCGCCTGACGGCCCAGGGTGGCCCGATTGCCGAGGTCAAGGTGTTCGACCTCAAGCAGAGCATGCAGAACGGCGGCGGCCCGGCGTGCCTGCGCTTGCGCGTGGCGCTCAACGAAACCGAGCTGGCCGCGGTGAACCCGGGGGTGATCATGACCCCGGCGCTGTACGACACCCTGACCCAGTGGGTTGACCGCCATTACCGCGATCGCCTGGGCGAAGCGGACCTGGCCGACCCGCAATTGCTGCTGGAATGCCGCACGGCATTGGATGAACTGACGCAAATCCTTAAACTGGGCGCGGTTTACCCATTCCAACTTCAACCTTGAGAGATTTTCCCCATGTCCGACGCCCTGCGGCTGATTCTTGAAGACACCGACGGCACCCAGCTGGAAACCTCCTGCACCCGTCTTGCCGTGGTCTGGCAAGGCAAGGAGCTGTGGATTCAGCAGGACGGCCGCGGCCAGCTGCTGATTGGCGTTGACGTAGAAGAAGGCGACGCCGAATACGCCAACCTGCTGCTGCGCCCACTGGCTACCAACCTGGTCAGCCTGCAACTGGAAATGGAACCGGCCGACGCCGGTGAAGACGACGACCATGTGCATGGTCCGGACTGCAACCACTAAGGACTGACGCCTATGCTCGCCCTCGGCAAGCTGCTTGAATTGACCCTCGCCGGCCGTGAGCCGGCAGAGAAGACTCAGCTGACGGTCGAAGGCGTGCGTATGCGCTGGCTCGGCGAGGGGGCCCTTGAGGTCCGCCCGCCCGAGGCCCGCGACAATGGCCTGGATTTGCTGTTGTCGGCGGGCATCCACGGCAACGAGACAGCGCCCATCGAGCTGCTCGATGGCCTGTTGCATGACATCGCCCGCGGCACCCTCAAGCCGCGCGCCCGCATTCTTTTCCTGTTCGGCAACCCCGAAGCGATCCGTCGCGGCGAGCGTTACCTGGAGCAGGATGTAAACCGTCTGTTCAACGGCCGCCACGAGCTGTCCAGCGGCCCCGAGGCCCTGCGCGCCTGTGAGCTGGAGCGCCTGGCGGCGACCTTCTTCAGCCAGCCTGGCCGCACCCGTCTGCACTACGACCTGCACACCGCCATTCGTGGCTCGAAGATCGAGCAGTTCGCGCTGTACCCGTTCAAGGAAGGGCGCGAGCACTCGGCGCGCGAGCTGGCGCGCCTGGAGGCGGCCGGCATGGAGGCGGTGTTGCTGCAAAGCAAGACGTCCATCACCTTCACGGCCTACACCTACGAACAGCTGGACGCCGAAGCCTTCACCCTGGAGCTGGGCAAGGCGCGGCCGTTCGGGCACAACCAGCAGGTCAACCTGACGCCGCTGGAAACCCGGCTCAAGCAGATCATCGAAGGCAGCGAGCCTGAGGTCGAGCAGCCGCAGCACTTGAAGCAGTTCCGCGTGGCGCGGGAAGTGATCAAGCACAGCGATGCGTTCCGCTTGCACCTGCCGGCGGACGTGGAGAACTTTTCCGAATTGCCCCAGGGCTACCTGCTGGCCGAAGACCTGGCCGAGTGCCGCTGGGTCGTGGAGGAGGAGGGGGCGCGCATCATTTTCCCCAACCCCAAGGTCAAGAACGGCCTGCGTGCCGGCATTCTAATCGTCCCCGCCTGACCCGTAGCAGCGGCCGCCAGGCCGCGTCCAAGGCACCCTCGATGATCGAAGTGATCGCGGACGCGGCCTGGCGGCCGCTGCTACGGGGGGGTGGGTATCAGGCGACCTTGTGCTGCGCCGTCAGGCGGCGCAGGGCGCGGACTTTCTGCAGGGTGTCGGCGCAGGTGTTCGCTGCTTCGTGGCCCTTGTGCAGGAAGTGCTTGAAGAAGTAGTCGTGGTGTTCCTGGCCGTGGAAGTTGTGCGGGGTCAGCGACACCGAGAACACCGGCACTTCGGTTTCCAGCTGCACTTGCATCAGCGCGTCGACCACGGTGGCGGCGACGAAGTCGTGGCGGTAGATACCACCGTCCACTACCAGGGCTGCGCCGACGATGCCGGCATAACGGCCGGTCTTGGCCAGCAGCTTGGCGTGCAGCGGGATTTCAAAGGCGCCGCCCACTTCGTAGAAGTCGATGTCGCTTTCCTGGTAGCCCAGTTGGGTGATCTGCTCGACAAAGCCGATACGGGCCTGGTCGACGATATCCTTGTGCCAGCAGGCCTGGATAAAGGCGATGCGCTCGTTTGCGTGGCTTTTGCTGTCGATTGCGGTGGGTTGCATCTACGTTGACTCCTGTTTGTATGAAAAACAGGGCAGTTGGATCGAATGGGATTCAAGGGTACGCGGTATGCCGTCGGCCCATGTGTACCAATCCCGTTCTCTCTTCATCCGGACTATGACCGTCGGCCCCGGAATCACACCGGGTCTGCTGACCTTGCCAGGCCTGTGGCCTGCCAAGCGCTCGCGGGCTAGACGCCTTGCGCGCCATTACCGCCGGTGGGGAATCGCACCCCGCCCTGAGAACGTTGCCACCCATTGGTAGGTGGCGAACGATTTTTAACATACTTTTTTGCACTATGCATCGCCCCTGCGCTAGCGATTTAGTCGTAGACGACATCAATCCCGTAGCAGCGGCCACAGGCCGCGTCACTCCCACAACGGCAAGAAGGTCATCCGTGCGCGCCCATGCCGCGGCCTTTTGGCCGCTGCCACGGGGGGCGTGCGGGTTTTTTTTTCGCGAATTAACCGTATATTGACAAGCTGAGCACTGTATATAATACGGCCCTTTGCCGTCGAAACGTCCAAGTACGTTACGCACTGGCCTATGGCCGCAGCCTGTCGTGGAAGAACCTAATGAAAAGCGCAGAAATCCGTGAAGCCTTCCTTCGCTTCTTCGAAGAGCAAGGCCACACCCGTGTAGCCTCCAGCTCCTTGATCCCGGGCAATGACCCAACCCTGCTGTTCACCAACGCGGGCATGAACCAGTTCAAGGACTGTTTCCTGGGCCAGGAAAAGCGCGCGTACACCCGCGCCGTCAGCAGCCAGAAGTGCGTGCGTGCCGGTGGCAAGCACAACGACCTGGAAAACGTTGGCTACACCGCCCGTCACCACACCTTCTTCGAAATGCTGGGTAACTTCAGCTTCGGCGACTATTTCAAGCGCGACGCCATCACCTACGCCTGGACCTTCCTGACTTCGCCGCAGTGGCTGAACCTGCCCAAGGAGAAGCTGTGGGTAACGGTCTACGCCAGCGATGACGAAGCCTACGACATCTGGACCAAGGAAGTCGGCGTGCCGGCCGAGCGCATGGTGCGCATCGGCGACAACAAGGGCGCCCCGTACGCCTCCGACAACTTCTGGACCATGGGTGACACCGGCCCGTGCGGCCCGTGCACCGAGATCTTCTTCGACCACGGCGCCGACATCTGGGGCGGCCCACCCGGCTCGCCGGAAGAAGACGGCGACCGCTACATCGAGATCTGGAACAACGTCTTCATGCAGTTCAACCGCACTGCCGACGGCGTGCTGCACCCGCTGCCAGCGCCGTCGGTGGACACCGGCATGGGCCTGGAGCGCATCAGCGCCGTGCTGCAGCACGTGCACTCGAACTACGAGATCGACCTGTTCCAGAGCCTGCTGGCCGCCTCGGCCCAGGCCATCGGCTGCAGCAACGACAACCAGGCGTCGCTGAAAGTAGTGGCTGACCACATCCGTTCCTGCGGCTTCCTGATTGCCGACGGCGTGCTGCCGTCCAACGAAGGCCGCGGCTACGTGCTGCGCCGCATCATTCGTCGCGCCTGCCGCCACGGCAACAAGCTGGGCGCCAAGGGCAGCTTCTTCTACCAGATCGTCGCGGCCCTGGTGGCCGAGATGGGCGAAGCGTTCCCGGAACTGAAGGCCCAGCAGGCGCACATCGAGCGCGTGCTGAAAGCCGAGGAAGAGCAGTTCGCCAAGACCCTGGAGCAGGGCCTGAAAATCCTCGAGGCCGACCTTGCCGAGCTCAAAGGCAACGTGGTCCCGGGCGACGTGGTGTTCAAGCTGTACGACACCTACGGCTTCCCGATGGACCTGACCGGCGACATCGCCCGTGAGCGCGAGCTGACCCTGGACGAAGCCGGCTTCGAGAAGGAAATGGAAGCCCAGCGCGTGCGCGCTCGTGCTGCCAGCTCGTTCGGCATGGACTACAACGCCCTGGTCAAGGTTGACGTGCCGACCGTGTTCACCGGCTACAGCAACACCCAATCCAGCGCCAAGGTCGTCGCCCTGTACAAGGAAGGTGTCTCGGTGCAGCAACTGGCCGAAGGCGAAGAGGGCGTGGTCATCCTCGACCAGACCCCGTTCTACGGCGAGTCCGGTGGCCAGGTCGGCGACCGTGGCTACCTGCTGGCTGGCAACGGCCGCTTCGACGTGCGTGACACCACCAAGACCGGCGGCGCGTTCCTGCACCACGGCGTGGTCTCGCTGGGCAACCTGAACGTCGGCGCCGAGCTGACCGCCCAGGTGGACGGCGACATGCAGCAGGCCACCTCGCTGAACCACTCGGCTACCCACTTGCTGCACGCGGCCCTGCGCCAGGTGCTGGGCGAGCACGTGCAGCAGAAAGGCTCGCTGGTGGACAGCCAGCGCCTGCGCTTCGACTTCAGCCACTTCGAGGCCATCAAGCCCGAGCAGATCAAGGCGCTGGAAGACATCGTCAACGCCCAGATCCGCAAGAACAGCGCGGTGGAAACCGAGGAAACCGACATCGACACCGCCCGCGCCAAGGGCGCCATGGCCCTGTTCGGTGAGAAATACGGCGACCAGGTCCGCGTGCTGAGCATGGGTGGTGACTTCTCCGTCGAGCTGTGTGGCGGTATCCACGCCAAGCGCACCGGCGACATCGCCCTGTTCAAGATCATCAGCGAAGGCGGCGTGGCCGCAGGCGTGCGCCGTATCGAAGGCGTCACCGGCGCCGCGGCCCTGGCGTACCTGAACGGTGCCGAAGAGCAGCTCAAGGAAGCCGCGCAGCTGGTCAAGGGCAGCCGCGACAACCTGATCGACAAGTTGTCGGCCGTGCTGGAGCGCAACCGCCAGCTGGAAAAACAGCTGGAGCAACTGCAAGCCAAGGCCGCCAGCGCGGCCGGTGACGACTTGTCGGCTGCGGCCGTGGACGTCAAGGGCGTTAAAGTCCTGGCGGCACGCCTGGACGGCATGGACGGCAAGGCGCTGCTGGCGCTGGTCGACCAGCTGAAGAACAAGCTGGGCGAGGGCGTGATCCTGCTCGGCGGCGTGCACGAGGAAAAAGTGGTGCTGGTGGCCGGTGTCACCAAGGAACTGACCTCGAAACTGAAGGCCGGCGACCTGATGAAACAGGCTGCCGCGGCAGTCGGTGGCAAGGGCGGCGGTCGTCCGGACATGGCCCAGGGTGGCGGCGTCGACGCCGGCGCGCTGGATGCAGCCCTGGCCCTGACCGTACCGTTCGTCGAACAAGGTCTCTGATTCACCCTCGCGGGTACCTGTTGTCTAGTAGCAGGTTCCCGCGTTGTAGCGTTTGAATGTTTAATGGGCGCCCTTCACGGGCTGAGGCGGCTTTGAAATGGCTTTGATCGTACAAAAATTCGGAGGCACCTCCGTCGGCAGCATCGAGCGTATCGAGCAGGTAGCCGAGAAGGTTAAGAAATTCCGCGAAGCCGGCGACGACCTGGTGGTTGTACTGTCTGCCATGAGTGGTGAAACCAACCGCCTGATCGAGTTGGCGAAACAGGCCAGCGGTGGCGACCAGCCGGTCCCGCGCGAGCTGGACGTGATCGTCTCCACTGGTGAGCAGGTCACCATTGCCTTGCTGGCGATGGCGCTGATCAAGCGTGGCGTGCCGGCCGTGTCCTACACCGGCAACCAGGTTCGCATCCTGACGGACAGCTCGCACACCAAGGCGCGCATCCTGCAGATCGACGACCAGAAGATCCGCTCCGACCTCAAGGCCGGGCGTGTCGTGGTCGTGGCGGGCTTCCAGGGCGTGGACGAGCACGGCAACATCACCACCCTGGGCCGTGGCGGCTCCGACACCACTGGCGTGGCCCTGGCTGCGGCGCTGAAGGCCGATGAGTGCCAGATCTACACCGACGTCGATGGTGTCTACACCACCGACCCGCGCGTGGTGTCCACGGCCCAGCGCCTGGACAAGATCACCTTCGAAGAGATGCTGGAAATGGCCAGCCTCGGTTCCAAGGTGCTGCAGATCCGCGCCGTCGAGTTCGCCGGCAAGTACAACGTCCCGCTGCGCGTGCTGCACAGCTTCCAGGAGGGCCCGGGCACCCTCATTACTATCGATGAAGAGGAATCCATGGAACAGCCGATCATTTCCGGCATCGCCTTCAACCGCGATGAAGCCAAGCTGACCATCCGTGGCGTACCGGATACCCCGGGCGTGGCGTTCAAGATCCTGGGCCCTATCAGCGGCGCCAACATTGAAGTGGACATGATCGTGCAGAATGTTTCGCACGATAACACCACCGACTTCACCTTCACCGTGCACCGCAACGACTACCAGTCGGCGCTGCAGGTGCTGGAAAACACCGCCAGCGAGATCGGCGCGCGCCAGGTCATCGGCGACACCAAGATCGCCAAGGTGTCCATCGTCGGCGTCGGCATGCGTTCGCACGCCGGTGTTGCCAGCCGCATGTTCGAGGCCCTGGCCAAGGAAAGCATCAACATCCAGATGATCTCCACCTCGGAAATCAAGGTGTCGGTGGTTATCGAAGAGAAGTACCTGGAACTGGCGGTGCGCGCCCTGCACACCGCTTTCGAACTGGACGCCGCCCGTCAAGGCGAGTAAGCGTTCGAGTGCACGAGGCGCGGCTTAGCCGCGCCTTTTGCTTTTTTGCAGATTGTGTTTGTTCCCACTGCGGTGGGTGAGGAGAAAAGGTAATGCTGATTCTGACTCGTCGGTGCGCGGAAAGCCTGGTGATTGGTGATGGCGAGATCACCGTGACCGTGCTCGGCGTCAAGGGCAATCAGGTGCGTATCGGCGTCAACGCCCCGAAAGAGGTGGCTGTACACCGCGAGGAAATCTACCTGCGGATCAAGGAAGAGCAGGCCGAAGAACCAAGTGCTTAATTAATTTAGGTTTTTTTGAAAAAAGTGCTTGCGTCGAAAAGGGGCTATCGATAATATACGCCCCGTGTTGCGGAGAGCTGGCCGAGTGGCCGAAGGCGCTCCCCTGCTAAGGGAGTACACCTCAAAAGGGTGTCGGGGGTTCGAATCCCCCGTTCTCCGCCATTATTTCTTTAGGGCGTTGAAAGCTGGCTTTTTAGGTAAGTTGTTGAAATTACTGAAAAAAGTGCTTTACAAAAGTTTTTAACGAACTATGATGCGCGGCAACATATGCACTCGTAGCTCAGCTGGATAGAGTACTCGGCTACGAACCGAGCGGTCACAGGTTCGAATCCTGTCGAGTGCACCATTTAAGATGCTTGTTTCGGTAACGGAAGAAGCAGCTTGCAACAAACCAGAGGTGATCTGGTCCATCAAGTACCATCGTGCACTCGTAGCTCAGCTGGATAGAGTACTCGGCTACGAACCGAGCGGTCACAGGTTCGAATCCTGTCGAGTGCACCAT